>CAYWJL010000185.1:3717-5113 GCA_964458145.1 uncultured Desulfovibrionales bacterium
GCGTCGACCAGGATGGCCACACCGCCCGGCCCATATCCTTCGTACATGACCTCTTCAATGGCTTCGGAGGCCAGCTCACCGGTCCCCTTCTTGATGGCCATCTCGATCTTGTCCTTGGGAAGGTTCACACCCTTGGCAGCATCGATGGCACTCTTGAGCCGATTGTTCCCAGTGGGATCACCGCCCCCGGCCTTGGCCGCAAGCATGATCTCCTTGGTCACCTTGGTGAACATCTTCCCCCGAGCGGCATCCTGCCGTCCCTTTCTATGCTGAATATTATGCCATTTACTATGTCCGGACATGTACGATTTCCTCCTTTATCTTTTTACGAATATATATACATGATTGTGATATGTCGCTGCAAAAAATTGCCCGCCGATCAGGCATCTTTCGTCTCCGGCTTGAACCCCTTGCCCACGATAAAGATCTCCTTGCTCTCGGACCGGGAACTCTTGGGCTTGAAGGTCTTGACCTTGGCAAACCACGGCCTGAGACTCTGGGTGAATCCGTGGACATCGGGTCCCTCGAAAATCTTGACCACAAAGCATCCCCCCGGGACCAGCACCAGTTTGGCCAGGGCAAAGGCCTCCTCAACAAGTTCCAGAGACAGGGCCTGGTCCTTGAACTTGATCCCCGATGTCTTGGGAGCCATGTCGCTGACCACGTGATCGAATGGGGCCCATTCGTCCAGCAGGGCCTGAAACTCCGAAGACCGATCAAAAACGTCTTCCTGAAGAAAGGTCACCTGCGAAGGAAAAGATGTGTTGGCGGGATTGAGGTCGACCCCCAGAACCCGTCCCTTGTCACCGACCTTTTTGGCCGCGTACAAGGTCCACGATCCCGGGCTCGCCCCCAGATCGAGAACCTTCTGACCGGGCCGCAGGAGTTGAAAACTCTTGTCCATCTCCTGCAACTTATATACGGACCGGGCAGGATAATTCTCCTGCTTGGCCCGCTTGAAATAGTGATCTCTGTATTTTTTCATATGTTTTTTCCCAAAAAAAGAGCCAAATAATGCCAGCCCGTCCCACGCGTGTAAAGATTAAAAATGAACTCGGAAAAACCAGGACCCTGCCCGGTATCGAGAACGCATTCACACGCATGGGGCAGGGAAAGGAGCATATCTTTCTGGGACTGGGCCCGAATCCGGAACTCCTGCCGCACCTGGCAACCGGAACCGGCACAACCTGGTTCATCGAATGCGACCGATTTCGGGAGCAGATGGACCGGAGCTGGCACGAACGCATTCCCCCATCTTTCCAGCCAATGCTCCCAGCGGAGCTGACCGCCGAACGCCTGGCCGCCTCCACATTGTGGATCTACACGCCCGGCGAGCGCCTCTTCCCCTCCTTCTGGGGATCCATCATGGCCCGGGTCCGCCTTGCCTTGCAGCCAT
>CAYWJL010000186.1:0-3815 GCA_964458145.1 uncultured Desulfovibrionales bacterium
TGGCCCAGAGACGTTTGATGGGCTTGGCGCATCCGGCCATAAGATAGATGCGCCTGAAGATGAGCTCGCCCTCGCGTCCGGCGTCTGTCGCGTTGATGACGTCTGTGATATCCTCGCGGGCGAGGAGGGATTTGACGGTGGCGAACTGGTCCCTGGTCTGGTCGAGCACGGTCAGGGTGAACCGGCCGGGAATCATGGGCAGCTGGTCCATTTTCCAGGATTTGCCCCAATCCGGATTCTGATCGCCGGGTTCGGCAATGTTCACCAGATGGCCTACGGCCCAGGTGATCACGTGAGCAGGGCCTTCGAGATATCCCTGACCACGTCCCCGAATGCCGAGGACCTTGGCGATTTCCCGGGCCACCGAGGGTTTTTCCGCGAGGATGAGTGATTTGTTGGTTTGGGTCATGGATGTTTTTTTATTTTCTGAAGTCTTGTGCCGAGATATCCATGCGTCGGATGATCTTTTGCAGGGAGACCCGTTCCAACCCGCTCTGCCTGGCGGCTTCGGAGACATTGCCCGAGGTTTTTTCCAAAATATCGGTCACATAGGTGCGGGTGAACTGATCCACCACCTCGGTTTTGGCCTGCTTGTACGGAGTGATGCCTTTTGGGTGATCCGTGGGCAGATTGCCGGTCCCCTCCACCAGGGAGACCGAGGACATGGTGATCCGGTCACCCCTGGAAAACAAAACCAGCCTGCGGATGAAATTGATCAGTTCCCGGACGTTGCCCGGCCAGTTTTTGGAGGTGAGATAGGAGAGCACTTCGGGATCGATCTGTTTTTCTTCGATGGACATCTCCCGGCACGTCCTGAGGATGAAAAACTGGGCCAGAAGCGGAATGTCCCGGCTGCGTTCGCGCAAAGGGGGAACGTCGATGGTCAAAACATTCAGGCGGTAGAACAGGTCTTCGCGAAAGCTGCCGTCCTTGATCTTGTGTTCAAGGTCCTGGTTGGTGGAGGCCAGGATGCGTACGTCTACCCGAGTGGATGTTGTGGAGCCCACGGGCCGGATTTCCATCTCCTGAATGACTCTGAGCAGTTTGGTCTGGATGGCCGGGGCGATATCCCCGATTTCGTCCAGGAGCAGCGTCGAGTGGTCCGCACTCAGAAACAATCCCTTGCTCGATGAGTCTGCGCCGGTGAACGCCCCTTTGGTATGCCCGAAGAGCTCGCTCTCCAGAAGTTCCGAAGGGATGGCCGGGCAGTTGACCGTGACCATGGATTGTTTGGTCCTGGGCGAAAGCTCATGGATCATCCGGGCGACCAGTTCCTTGCCCACGCCTGATTCACCCCGAATGAGAACCGTATAGTCAGTCTGGGCCACGGTGGCTATGGTTTCCTTGAGCCGGGACATGGCCCTGCTCTGGCCGATGAGAGGACGGGATGGTACGCAATTTTTGGCCAGGGATTTCAGGGAGAGATTCTCGCACAAAAGACGGTTCCGTTCCAGCCCCCGTTCCACCACCCTGAAAAAGGCGTCGTTGTCCAGGGGTTTGAGCAGAAAATCGTAGGCCCCGGATTTGAGCGCCCTGACAGCAGTCTGAACATCGCCGAACGCGGTCATAAGCACCACGGTGAGGTTTGGGGCCATGGCCAGCGCTCGGGCAAGAAGCTCGTCCCCGGTCATGGAGGGCATGCGCAGATCCGTGAGCATGAGCCCTATTTGATTGTTTTCGAGGATGGAAAGCGCCTTGGCCCCGGAATCCGCATCCAGGCATCTGCACTCGGGAAATTTTCGGCCCAGCAATCGGCAGAGGCCCCGGGAAAAGTCTTTTTCGTCGTCGACAATGAGAATGGTTTGGGGTTCGGGCATGGGGGAGGGGCGGTTTTTGTTATATCCTGACTTTCAACGGCAGGATTATTTCGAAAACGGCACCATCATCATTATACACATTGATGTCGCCTTCGTTGTCCTGGACGAGATTGTAGACAACGGCCAGGCCGAGGCCGGTGCCGTGGCCGACTTCCTTGGTGGTGTAGAACGGGTCGAAGATTCTGGCCAGGTCTTCCTGGGGGATGCCCGGGCCGTTGTCTCTGACGGTGATGACCACGACGGCGGGATCTTTCTTGACCTTGGTGGTGATGTCAATCCTGCCTTTGCCGGGCTCCAGGGCGTCCAGCCCGTTGACAAAGAGATTGGTCAGGATGTGTTCGATGTCGCTGCAGGATGCCTTGATGGTCACGGGTTCCTCATCGGTATCCATGTGAAGCCGGATATGCTTGGCTTCGGTCTGGACTTTGAAAACCTGATTCAGTCCGGAAAGTGTCGCGGAAAGATCGCAGTGGACATGGGGATTCTTTTTGACGTGCGCGAAATTGAGCAGATCCTGGACAACGCGTTGAGCCTGTCGGGCATGCTTTTCGATCACCCGGAGATCCTCGAGATCCTGATCGGTTGCAACGGCAGTGCGCAGAAGTTCCGTGTAACAGAGAATGACTCCCAGGGGATTGTTGATCTCATGGGCGAGGCCGGCCGCGAATTTGCCCATGGCGATCATTTTCTCGGATTGCTGCATGCGGGTGATCATCTTTTTTTCGGAAGTGTTGTCGCGTACATATATGGCAACACGATTCGACTGACGCAGGGGGTAGATGGTGACCATGAAATGCCGCTTGTGGATATGGATTTCATGACTGCTTGGTTCTTTGCCCGTTTCCAGGTTGCCGGTCCCGGTCGACACGGCCGGGTGCGATTCCAGCATGCGGGCCAGGGGAATGGCGGATTGGGTTCTGTTTGCCGACCAGGAAAAGTTGTCGCGGGCCGCAGAATTGGCGATAATTACCTGCCCGGTGCCGTCCAGCAGGAACAATGGATCGGAAATGCCCTCGAACACGGATTGAAGGATGTTGCGCTGGTGCAGAAGATCGTCCAGAGCCTGCAGGTTTTCAATGGCCAGAGCGAGCTGTTGCCCCAGGGCCGTGAGTACCTGGCGGGTCTGTACCGGTATTCCCGGATCGTGATCCCAATGCAGGCAGAGCATGCCCCAGGCCGTGTCCTGCGTGACCACCGGAATGATGGCCTCCCGGTGGTCGAATACGGATTGTTTGTCCACAAGCAGCCTGGTCCAGTCATCCGGGAGCGGGCGGGCAAGAACCGTTTTGGGCCAGGTGTACAATCGTTGTGAGGCGGCTGCGCATACATAGGTGATGGACGAGACCCCGTATCTGGTCCCGATGAGAGCCAGAGCCCTGTCCAGGAGTTCGCCTCGTGACTGGGTCGTGTTCAACCTGTTCAGGATATCCACGAAAAGACGGACGTCCTGCTGGCGCTCCCGGGTTTCCTGCTCCAGATCTTCGGTCCTTGCTGCGACCATGTGCTCGAGATTTTCAGCATATTGTTCGAGTTTGTTCCGGGCATCCTTGAGATGGGTTCCCAATTCTTCGGTAGCGTGAAAGATCTCGTGGATTTCGTCTCCGGTGTGGATTTTTTCGAAGATCTTTTTTTCCTGATGGTCCTTGGCATCACCATGAAAGATGTCCAGGACCCGTCGCAGGTTGTGGACCACCAGACGATTGAACAGAACGCTGACCATGCCGAAAAAGAACAGCGCTCCTCCCAGTGCCATGATGGCATAGCTGATGGCCGCCTCCCGGATGCGCAGGAAGGACACCTGGATGGGAATGCCCACCAGGTCGAGCCCGCTGATTTCTCCCTCGGGATAGTTGAATCCTCTGGTCGATCCATACTCGGCACGTACCTCCTTTGGGGCGTGCTCGGGTGATCCGTGGCAGCGCATGCACGATTTTGCAAATCTGACCGGCCTGGTCGTTATGTAGTACTCCTCCCCCTTGCGTTTCTTGACCCCCTCCC
>CAYWJL010000186.1:3825-5087 GCA_964458145.1 uncultured Desulfovibrionales bacterium
TGAAATACTGGATGAATTCGCGCTCCAGCTCACTGGCCTCGGATTTGGGGTTGCGCGCGTTGATGGCCACGCGTCGGTAGTGGTAATCCTGCTTGGGAAATTTCAGATCCTCCATGATCTGTTTGGATACAAAGGAGGAGGACATGGATTCGCGAACGAACCTGTCCGTACCGAGCATGGCATACATGGACGGCCTGAGTACCGTGCGCACGTAATGCTGCACCGAATCCACCTGGGCGAAGAGAAGGTGGGTCTTGTCCTTGACCTCCGAGAGCAGGATGTTCTTCATGTTGAAGTACAGGGCCGTGGACAGAAAGGTGCCCACGCAAAGCATGGACACGATGAGCCAGAAGACGAATTTTGTCTGCAGGGTGTTTTTGGGGAAAGGGGACATGGGGGATAGTAAGGCCTGGGGTGTTTTGGGATGAATAGTCTGAGTGCACAGTGCACAGTACGTAGTGCGCAGAGCGTAGTGGCCTCATTTGGAGGTGGGGACCGTTCGTCCGTGTTGGAGGATGATGGTCGACAAGACGCGATGGCCGTGACTGACAGGCGTGTAGTCCCGATCGGATGGCGCGGCAAGGGGCGCGGCGTGTCTCCTGGTGTATGCACGGTGCTAACGTGCGGCTACACCGAGAAAGGACTCTCGAGGATAAAAAGTAAATATTATAGATATTTATATTCTTCAAAAGATTGGCATCGGAAATGCTTTCTGCCGAACCGTTTGGTAAAACTCTTACTTCTCACACCATAATCAAGGAGTGCAGCAATGGCAGAAGACAAAAAGGCTCAGGGAACTCTTTCCATGGATGCCATGGATGACGACAATCCCTTTGAGGAATGTGAACCGTGGTCGCCCATTGAAACCAAATTGGTGGTCGGGTCGTTCATCACCGCAGGTGTCTGCCTGGTGGTATTCGGGTATCTGATCAACAAGTTCATCCTGAGTTAAGCCATGCTCGATTTCAGACTGGTTCACGACGGCAAGAACTGGCAGGCTGCCTGCGGTGATATTGCGGCCATGGGCGATTCATTGAGCGATCTGGACAGAAATCTCGAAAAGGAACTCGTGAGCAGGGATCTGACCAGCGGCCTGTCCGAATTCAAGGTCAGGATGACTTTTGACAACAAATGCATGCCCGAATTTTTGCGGCAGTACGCCAACCACTATTTCAACAGAGTGGTTCGTTTCACATTCGACAATTAGAAGGAGAGGATAATGTCACCGGCATCAAGTCATGAAAATAGAAAATGGTATTCCG
>CAYWJL010000187.1:0-5079 GCA_964458145.1 uncultured Desulfovibrionales bacterium
CCGGCGGGGGCAAAACCCGTCACAGCCGGCCCCGGGGGAATGATCCGACGATGCGGCTGCATGGTATCTTTCTGGGACCGACCGAGATAGGCACGTCCCTGAGCAAAAATATTTTCCACCACGGTCTTTCCCGCCGTGGATGACGAGACAATGCAATCCCTGGGCGTGGTCCCTTCCCATATCTGAGGGAGCATCTCCCTGACATAGCGGGCCGGACTCAAGGAGTGGGTCACACTGGTGATGGGAAACAATTGCCGGGAATACCTGTTTCGGAGAGCGGCGAGATAGGCAGGCCAGTTGATGCAATCAGAGAGGTGGAAACAATGATAGGGAGTGTCAGCAAGTCGCTGAGGGAGATGACGTCTGAGAAAAAAACGAACCGCAGCATGTGACGGCAACGACAACCTTGCAAAACTTTTCCTTAGATTCGAAATGGTTGCGTCATCTGCAAGAAAAAAATGGTATTCATCGAAGGCACGTGAGCAAATCAGGGCCTCAAGAAAACCGGCGTTGGCCACCTTGCGACCCATACACGCCCCGCCTTCCACAAACGGGTCGAGTGTCCCCCAGATTCGTGGTTTTGTCATACATGGCCCTTGGATTGCATAAGAAAGTCAAACGTCATTTTTTTCCCACTTCCAACCACCCTTCGCACAAGGATTACGTATGCACATGCCCCAGACCACGATGACGGCTCCGTTCACTGACCAGGAAGAACACATCTGGGTTGTCGGAATGCAGGGTGAAGATGTAGGATCCATGCTCCACCCCCTTCCTGCAGGCATTCGGCTGGAACGCAAAACAGTCAACGATCTGACAGCACCTCGGCAGCACGCACCACAGGGGGGCTGTTTGACACTTATCACCCAGGAATCCTGGGCCGGCTTGACCAGTGCCCAGCGAGAGGCAATCTCGGATCACGAAGACTGCAAGTTGGTCCTTCTCCTGGAAGAAAACGATCGGCACGTGGGGTACGATATCGAGGAAATCGTTTCGCAGAATTTTCTCTGCGCTCTCCGGTTGCCTCTGACACCCGAAAAGCTGGACACATGCCGTGAAAAGGCCCGCGCAATCCTCTCCATGTATGGTGACATATATAACATGACCAATGAAATCATTCTGGAGAGAGAGCTTTTGGCCCGCAAAAACGAGCAGCTCGATTTCTTAAACAAAATCCTGACCAAGGCAAGCAAAAGCCTGAACCCGGGCACGATCATCAATCAGGCAGGACGTGATCTGAACATCCTGCTCGAGGTCGATTCCATCATGGGCATTTTCTGGAATACAGATGCCCCGGCCTTTTTGTCCGCAGAGATATTCACGGCTCCCAATCTCGAAGAAAAGACGCATGATGCATGGGTCGGCTACCTGCTCGATCAGGGAGAACGGCATGCCCGCAACGCCATCAAGACCTACCAGGTGGAAGCCCTGGAACGGGATGAATCCCTGTTCCATCCGGTCAATCATCCAGACCCCGGAAGCATGATCCAGCTGCCGCTGATCTGGAACGACAGAACCTTCGGCATCCTCTGCGTGGTCTCCAACGAAGCCGAGTTGCTCGGACGCGACCGGGTCAAGGTCCTGCAGGCCGTAGCCAACCACCTGGCCCTGGCCCTCAGAAACGCATTGCTGTACCGTCACATGCAGAACCAGGCCGACCATGACGGGCTGACCAGGATCTTCAACCGCCAGAATTTTGAAAAGCGAATCGTCAAAGAACTCAAGCGTCACCAGCGGTACCAGAACGAATTGAGTCTGCTCATGCTCGACCTGGATCACTTCAAGCGGATCAACGATGATTACGGCCATCTTGCCGGGGATCTGGTCCTTCGCGAAGTGGCCGACATCCTGCGGGCTACCCTCAGGGAATGCGATTTTCCGGCCAGATACGGGGGTGAAGAGTTCGTGGTCATCCTCCCCCACACCGAGGAAGAAAACGCCTGGCTGCTGGCTGAGAGAATCCGCCAAAAGATTGCCGCTCACACCTTCAAGTTCCACGAGCATTATTTCCAGGTAACCACGAGCATCGGTATTTCCTCCATCAAGCCGTCCATGCTCAAGCCGGCCGACTATCTGGTCCACCTCGCCGACCAGGCCCTCTACCGGGCCAAGACCCGCGGACGGAACATGGTCTGCCGCTCGGCCCCACCGGAGCGGGAAGCCATATGCGTCAACGCTTCGCAACAAGCCTAAAGGAAAAAGGCGGGAACCTTCCGGTTCCCGCCTTTTGTATTTCTGTTCTGAATGCTTTTCCCGTCGAAACAACTATTTCATCTTTTTCTTCTTGGCCGCCCCTGCCAGGGAATGTCTGTCCCGGGCCGGGAGCACGACCTTGCGCAGGCGGACATTTTCCGGCGTCACTTCCACCAGTTCGTCTTCCTTGATGAAGTGGATGGCCTTTTCCAGGGTCATGGGCAGAACCGGAGTGAGAACGACAGCTTCATCCTTGCCCGAGGCCCGCATGTTGGACAATTTCTTGGTCTTGCAGGGATTGACGTCGATATCGTTGTCCCGGTTGTTCTCGCCCACGATCATTCCCTCGTACACCGGTTCACCGGGTATGCAGAAAAGACGTCCCCGAGGTTCGAGGTTGAACAGGGCATAGGCTACGGCATTACCCAGACGATCGGCCACCAGAGCTCCGGTGAAGCGCCCGGGGATATCTCCGCAATAGTCACCGTACCCGGCGTACAGGGAATTCATGATCCCGGTGCCCTTGGTGTCGGTCAAAAACTCGTCGCGGTAGCCGATGAGGCCTCTGGAAGGGATGGCAAACTCCATTCTGACCCGTCCCTTACCGTTATTGACCAGGTTGAGCATCTTTCCCTTGCGGATGGAAAGCTTTTCCGTGACCACGCCCATGAAGGTTTCCTCGCAGTCGATGAACACCTTTTCCATGGGCTCCTGCCGCCTGCCGTCCACGGTCTTGAAAATGACCTCGGGCCGACCGATATTGAGCTCGAATCCTTCCCGGCGCATGGTCTCGATGAGGATGGCCATCTGGAATTCTCCCCGCCCCTTGACCACAAAGGAATCCTTCTCCTCGGTCTCCTCGACCTTGATGGCCACGTTGAGCAGGGTTTCCTTGAGCAGGCGGTCCCTGATGACCCGGGACTGAACCAGCTTGCCTTCACGCCCGGCAAAGGGAGAGGTGTTGATGCCGAACCGCATGGACACCGTGGGTTCGTCCACCGTGATCCTGGGCAGAGCCTTGGGATATTCCTTGGTACAGATGGTATCGCCGATCTTCACGTCCTCGATACCCGAAAGCACGACGATATCACCGGGGCCGACCTCCTTGACCTCCTGATAGCCCATGCCTTCATACACCTGAAGTTTGGAGACCTTCAGGGGAACGGCCTGGCCGGAATCGTTCAGACAGACCAGCGACTCATTGGACTTGACCACCCCGTTGAACACCTTGCCCACGGCCAACCGGCCCAGATAATCCGAATACCCGAGATCGGAAACCAGCATCTGAAAGGGTTCCTGCTCATCGTAACGGGGAGCGGGCACTTCCTTGACAATGGTGTTGAAAAGCAGGGTCAGATCCCCGTCCGCATCGTCGGGAGCTGTCTTGGATACCCCGATTTTTCCGATGGTGTAGAGAAGGGGAAAATCGAGCTGGTCCTCGGACGCATCCAGGTCGATGAGCAGGTCATAGACCTCGTCCAGCACTTCAGCCGGCCGGGCGTCCTTGCGGTCGATCTTGTTGATGCACACGATGATGGCAAGACCTGCCTCCAAAGCCTTCTTGAGAACGAACCGGGTCTGGGGCAAAGGCCCTTCCGAGGCATCCACGAGGAGAATGGCGCCCTCGGCCATGGACAGGGAGCGCTCCACCTCGCCACCGAAATCGGCATGGCCCGGCGTGTCGATGATATTGATCTTCACCCCGTCGTGCAGGACCGCGCAATTCTTGGCCGCGATGGTGATACCCCGCTCCCGCTCCAGATCCATGGAATCCATGATCCTGTCATCCACGTTCTGGCCATCACGGAACACCCCGCTCTGCTTGAACATATTGTCCACCAGAGTGGTCTTGCCGTGGTCGACATGGGCGATGATGGCGATATTGCGAATATGATGATTCTGCTTCAAATGATCCATTGTGTTTCCTCGAAATATACGAAATTTCCGCTTGCTTCCAAATAGTGATTCAAGCGATTATCCCTGCAACCAATAAAAAAACGGCTCAACAGCCTTGCTGAACCGTTTCCGGGTATCCCCGGTTGCAGTGTGGACCACATAGTCAACACCCCCGAGAAAAGCAAGAATAATTCCAAAACGCACCAATCAGGGGCATACCGGGCGTTACTCTTTGAAAATATTCCCGAATACCCACATCGCCGTGTTCGTGATTCCGGCCTTTGCCCGTCAACCAGCAGCCCGAGGTGATTCATGCACGCTCTTGTCTTTTCCCATTCCCTCGCCATGACATCAGAGGAGCCCCGGCCCTCACCTGTGCCGGGCGAGGCATTGATACGCGTCCTCATGGCAGGTATCTGCAACACGGATATGGAGATCACCAAAGGGTACAAGGGATTTACCGGGATTTTGGGCCATGAATTCGTCGGTAGTGTGGAATCCGTCAATGACGCCGACACCGGCCTGCTCCACAAACGGGTTGTCGGGGACATCAATTGCGCCTGCAACAGACCATCGTGCGAATACTGCAAGCAAGGGTTGGGGCGTCACTGTCCCCACAGAACGACTCTCGGTATTGACGGACGCAATGGGTGCTTTGCCGAGTACATCACCCTCCCGGTGGCAAACCTGCTCGAAGTTCCCGAGACCGTGTCCGATGCATTCGCTACACTGACCGAACCCCTGGCAGCGGCGTTCGAAATCCTGGAACAGGTGAGCATTACCCCGAACAATGAAGTGCTCATCGTGGGAGACGGCAAACTGGGCCTGCTCATCAGCCACGCCCTGTCCACCACCGGAGCCGCCATCAGCCACGTGGGCAAGCATCCGGACAAATTGGCCGTCTCCGCGAAACTCGGGAGCACAACCATCCTCCTTCAGGACATGCCGGACAAAAAATACGATGTGGTCGTGGAAGTCACGGGAAACGCC
>CAYWJL010000188.1:0-5035 GCA_964458145.1 uncultured Desulfovibrionales bacterium
CTTGGGGAAGGTGAGCACGCTGACATCGTGGATGGTGCTGATTGTGTGCATTTGTTATGTTGGGAAATTTTAGAAATTTTATAATCTGTTATCAATCGCTTCACGAATCGCCGTAAAGGTGTCTTCCTTGCTTCCCGCCGCATCGATGACCACGAACCGGTCCCGGTTCAAAGCCGCCCAGGTCAGGTAACCTTCACGGACCCGGGAGTGAAACTCAAGGCTTTCGGCTTCGAAACGTCCTTCGGTAGTGTGCTTGTTTTCCTGAAGATTACGGGTCAGGGCGCGTTTGAGGCCGATTTCCGGATCGAGATCCAGGAGCAGGGTCAGGTCGGGCCAGGTGGCGTCCACGGCCACTTCGTTCAGCTGGTGGAGCAGTTTGGGATCGAGGCCCCGTCCATACCCCTGGTAGACCACGGTGGAGTCGGCGAACCGGTCGCAGAGCACTACCTCGCCCCGATCCAGAGCCGGGCGGATCACCGAGGAGACGTGCTGGGATCTGTCGGCCAGATAGAGAAACAATTCCGTCAGCCCGGTGATGTCGTCGTTTTTCGGGTCCAGGAGAATCTGGCGCAGGGTGGTTCCCAGGGTCGATCCGCCGGGTTCCAGGGTCGGGGTGACCTTCATGCCTTTGGATTCCAGGTAGTCACGGATCATTCTGCTTTGGGTCGATTTGCCGCAGCCTTCTATACCTTCAAGGGTAATGAACATTGGTCTTCCTTTTTTTTCGGACCCTTGCGGGTCGTCTTTTCCGGTTGCGGGGTTCGTACCGGCACATAGAGATCCCGTTCCAGACAGCGCTGGTAGCCTGACCAGTTTTCGGTTTCGGTCTTTTCCAGGGCATGATCCATGGTGTTCATCTTGGCGTCCAGATTGTCGGCCATGTGCAGGACCATGGCCTCGTGGGTCATGGGCAATTTGGGAGAGCCGTAATTGTACTGGCCGTGGTGGCTCAGGATGAGATGCTTGAAGTGGAGGATAAGCCCTTCGTCAAGATCCGACTTGTTCAGAAACGGGGTGAGCACTTCCAGCCCCAAATGGATGTGGCCGAGGAGTTTGCCCGGCGATGTATATTCCCGGGAGATGCCGTGGCTGATCTCATAGGCCTTGCCCAGATCATGAAACGTGGCAGCAACCAGAAGAAGGTCCCGGTCCAGTGCCGGGTAGAGATCGCTCATGGCCCGGCATGCCTTGAGCACCCCGAGGGTATGTTCCAAAAGGCCGCCCACATAGGCATGGTGGATGGATTTGCCTCCGGGCGCGGTCAAAAGGGCCTGGCGGATGTCCTGATTGCCGAGGACCTTTTTGTAGAATTTTTTCCAGCCCGGATACGTGACGTCGTGCTTGAGGATGGTCTCGATCTCCTCGAGAAGTTCCGGGGGAGGAGTGGCCGAACTGGGGAGGAATTCTGTGCGGTCGATGTCGGTCGGATCGATCATCTGCAGGGAGTTGATGTTCGCCTGGAGCTGGTCCTTGAAGGTGCTGATCCGGCCCTGCACGCGCACGAACTGCTCGGCCTGCAGACCTTCATATTGTTGGCTGGCAGGAAACCATATCTTGGCTTCCAGTGCGCCGGATCTGTCCTGCAGGGTCAGCTGCCAGTAGGGGCCGTTTTTGGCCTGGTTCATCCGTGCCGCAGCCAGGGCGAAGATGTCGTCAAAGACCATCCCGTCCTGGAGGTCGCTGATATAGGTTTGCTTTTCCATCATCGATATTGCCAAGGCAGAGGGGTTTGGGTATGTGCCCGGCGTATGTGCGTGTGCACCGGAACACGGATTTGTCCGTATACGGGTTCACGCCGGGCAAGTCCAGTTTTGTGACGAGGATGCGGGATAGAGGATATAGGATACAGGATACATGCATATTTTATTGACCAATGATGACGGCATCCGGGCCATCGGTCTGCGGGCCCTGTATGCGGAGATGATCCGGGCGGGGCACCGGGTTTCCGTGGTCGCTCCCATGACCGAACAGAGCGCTGTGGGGCATTCTGTGACCTTTTTATCACCCCTTCGTGTCAAGGAGGTGGTGGAACCTGAATTCACCGGCCTGGGTGTCTTCGGAACCCCGGTGGACTGCGTCAAACTGGCCCTGACAACCCTGTTGGATTCGCCCCCGGATCTGATCCTTTCAGGCATCAACAACGGGGCCAATGTGGGCGTGGATGTACTTTATTCAGGCACTGTTTCCGCAGCCACCGAGGGGGCCCTGGCCGGTTTTCCGGCTCTGGCCGTGTCCATAGACAATTTTTTTCCCGAAGACCTCTCGGCCCAGGCCGGATTTGTTCGGGAGTTCATCGCGGATAACCAGTGGGAGCGGGTTCCCAAAAAATGCGTCCTGAACCTGAATTTTCCAGCCATGGACCTTGCGGATTCCCCGGGGCTTCGGGTCTGTTCCCAGACCGTGGCCGTGTACCGGGACGGGTACGACACCCGCAACGATCCCAGAGGTCGCCCCTATTACTGGCTGACCGGCGAGATTCCGCCCGAAGAGGTCGCCCCGGGAAACGACAGAGATCTTCTTTCCAGAGGGCACGTCACGTTGACCCCTCTGAGCTTTGATTTTACCAATCGGGAGTTTTTGGGAACTCTCAAGACCATGATGACAGACAATGGCGAAAAATAGCCGTCAATCAACCACGATCCGATCACCAAGGAGGAATACATGCCCCTGACATCACCCAAGGAAATGTTCGACCGTGCCTACAAGGAAGGATTTGCCGTCGGTGCCTTCAACGTCAACAATATGGAAATCATCCAGGGTATCATGGAGGCCTGTGACGAGGAAAAATCTCCCCTCATTCTCCAGGTTTCCGCAGGAGCCAAGAAGTACGCGGGGCTTATCTACATTCGCAAACTGGTGGAGGCGGCCGTGGAAGACAAGGACCTGCCCGTTGTTCTCCATCTGGATCATGGAGCCAATTTCGAGATCTGCAAGGAAGTCATTGACGGCGGGTTTTCTTCGGTCATGATCGACGGTTCCCACCTGCCTTTTGAAGAAAATATCGCCGAGACCAAAAAAGTGGTCGAATACGCCCACGACAAGGGCGTGTGGGTCGAAGCCGAACTGGGCCGCCTGGCCGGTGTGGAAGAGCATGTGCGCTCGGAAAAATCCATCTACACCGATCCTGACGAGGCTGTGGAATTCGTGGAGCGCACCGGATGCGACTCTCTGGCCATTGCCATCGGCACCAGCCACGGGGCCTACAAATTCAAAATGGACGCCGAACCCGAGCTGGATTTCGAACGGCTGGACACCATCGGAGCCAAGCTGCCCGACTATCCCATCGTTCTGCACGGTGCCTCTTCTGTGCCCCAGGAATTCGTCAAGGAATGCAACCAGTACGGCGGCCAGGTTGAAGGCGCCAAGGGCGTTCCCGAGGAACTGCTGCGTATAGCCGCGTCCAAGGCCGTGTGTAAGATCAATATCGATACGGACATCCGGCTGGGCATGACCGCCGCCATCCGCAAGGCCTTCACCGAGAATCCGGCCAACTTCGACCCCAGAAAATACCTCGGTCCTGCCCGGCAGGCGGTCAAGGATATGGTTTCGCACAAGATCAAAAATGTGCTCGGGTCTTCCAACAAGATATAGCGCCGCGCCGTTGCCGTGAAACAGGCCCGGTGTGATCCGTATTCGCCTGACACACATGGAAAAACGCCCACAGGGACCAGTGCTCTGTGGGTGTTTTTCGTTCACGTCGCGCTTGTGCGGAACAAATCGTCCGGTTGCAAGTCAGCCTGAAAATCACTATTCCCTCCTATATCCTATATTTTATATCCTGTATCCTATCATATATCGTCCACCCCGCTTGTCGTCCGTGAGGATCAATGTCTCCTCTTCTCCACATTAATGAACTGAGTACACACATTTTTTCTTCCCGAGGGACGGCCCGGCCCGTGGATCGGGTCAGCCTGACTCTCGATGCCGGAAAGACCCTTGGAATCGTCGGTGAATCCGGGTGCGGCAAATCCATGCTCGCCCTTTCCATCATGGGGATCGTGCCCTATCCGCCGGCAAAGGTGGTCGGGGGAGAGATTCTTTTCAGGGGAAAGGATCTTCTGAAACAGTCGGAAAAGGCCATGCAGAAAATCCGCGGTCGGGATATGGCCATGATCTTTCAGGAACCCATGACCTCGCTCAATCCCGTTTTCCGGGTCGGAGATCAGATTGCCGAAACCGTACGTCACCATTTCGGATTGGATAAAAGACAGGGAATGGAGAAGGCCGTCTCTCTGCTCGATCAGGTGGGTATTCCTTCTCCGGAAAAGCGGATCAGGGAGTTCCCTCACCAGATGAGCGGAGGGATGCGCCAACGGGTCATGATCGCCATGGCCCTGGCCTGTAATCCGGCACTTATCCTGGCTGATGAGCCCACAACCGCCCTGGACGTCACCATCCAGGCCCAAATCCTGAAACTTATCCGCTCGTTGCGGTCGGAACACGGGACCGCCGTCATTCTGATCACCCACGATCTGGGGGTTGTTGCGGAGAACTGCGATCATGTAGCGGTTATGTACGCCGGGGCCATGATGGAGATGTGCACGGTAGCCGAGCTGTTTGCCGAGCCCCTGCATCCGTACACGCAGGGACTCATGGCCTGCGTGCCCAGGATTGACGATACCGACGGGCGGGAATTGGCGACCATCTCCGGTGTCGTGCCGGGACTTCTCGATCTGCCAAAGGGATGTCCTTTTTCCAACCGGTGCGACAGGGCCTTTGACCGGTGTTTTGTGGAACGTCCCGGAAGGTTGTTTCCCAAAGAGGGACATATGGTCCGGTGTTGGTTGTATAAGGGGAAGGATTCATGACCAGGGAATCGGCTTTTTTGGAACTCAGGGATCTGACCCGGGATTTTGAGGTCAGGACCGGGGGAGTGCCCGCGCGAACGGCGTTGTTGCGAGCCGTCGATCACGTCTCGTTGTCTGTTGATCGAGGCCGGACTCTGGGGCTGGTGGGCGAATCCGGGTGCGGGAAGTCGACTCTGGGGCAGATGGTGGTCGGGCTCCTGCCTCCGACACAGGGAGACGTCCGGTTC
>CAYWJL010000189.1:0-5022 GCA_964458145.1 uncultured Desulfovibrionales bacterium
GGGAGATATAGAAGGGGGATTTGCTGAACGCGGTCTTGGCCGCGGCATCGAGGGGAATGACTCCCAGCAGGGAGGGTTTCAGATTCAGGTATCGCTGGACCGTGTTGTACAGGGTGGCGAAAATTTTCTTGGCATCCCCCATGCTTTCGGCCCTGTTGACGATGATCCGGGGACGGGACCACAACCCGTTTTCCCGCAGCACCTTGATCAGGGCGTAGGCATCCACCAGGGATGTCACTTCCGGATTGACGACCACGACCAGCTCACGGGCACTCAGACACAGAGAAACCACCTGCATGGACAGCCCGGGTGAGTTGTCGACCAGCAGAAAATCGTACGGTGTGAGTTTTTTGAATTCGTCGACCAGAACGGCCCGTTTCTCCTGCGGGAGTTCAGCCATGCGGGAAATGCCCGAACTCCCCGGAATGATATCCAGATCGGGGGCAGCCTGAACAATGACATCCTCCAGGGGGACATCGTGGAACAGGACGTCTTCCAGGGTCAGCTAGGGAGGTTCCATTCCCAGGACAAGATCGACATTGGACAGACCGAGGTCGGCGTCCACAAGGCAGACCTTGTGCCCCATGGAGGCCAAAGCAAGGCCGATGTTCACGGCCATGGTCGTCTTGCCGGCCCCGCCCTTGCCGCTGGCAAAGGCAATGATCCTTGTTTGCGCAGACATGTAGGTGTGGTTCAGGACAGTGAGACCACGGTCCTGATATCCTGGATGAGGGATTTGATGTGAAAGGGCTTGCGGATGCATTTGGTGGCACCGAGCTCGAGGGCCTTGTCCATCTCTTCGGACGTGGCCAGGCCGGTGATCACGAAAACGGGCATCTGACTGATCTGATTCCTGATTCTGGCCAGAAGATCCAACCCCGAATAGGAGGGCATCCGGATATCCATGAGCATGAGATCATAGGCGTGCCGGGCCAAGCTGTCCAAACCGTGCTTGCCGTTCTCGGCCACGTCCACCCGGCACCCGTAGGCCGCCAGGGTTTCGGTGAGAATTTCCCGGATATGTTCCTCGTCGTCGACCACAAGAATGCGAGGACGGGCCGATTCTTCCTTGGGTCCGCTGGCACATTGCTCCTGGGCAGAGGCCTTCTTTCTCCCCTCGGCATCTCTGGGAGCCATGACCGGCAGAGAGACACACACTCGGGTTCCCTGTCCGGGCTCGCTTTGAATCTCGACATTCCCATAGTGGTTGGTCACGATTCCGTAGGCCGTGGAGAGTCCCAGGCCGGTCCCCTTGCCCTGTTCCTTGGTGGTGAAAAAGGGATCAAAGACCTTTGCCAGACATTCCTTGGCAATACCCACACCTGTATCCTGCACCACGATATCCACCCATTTGGGTGAAGATCCCGGTGTGGTGGACACGGAGAGAATCCCCCCCTGTTCTTCCATGGCATGCTGGGCATTGATGCAAAAATTGAGAAAGACCTGTTCCAGCTGCCCGGCATCGGCATGCACGGGAGAGAGATCCTGGGCGTATTGCCGTTCGATACGGATGTCCTGCTTGTGCATGGGCGGCGATACCAGATCCAGAACCTTGTCCAGGAGTCCATTGATATCCACCAGATTCTTGCTGGGCGCGGGAGGTCGGGCAAACCCCATGAGGTTGGTCAGAATGGAGCTGATCCGTTCTATCTGCTCGTGGATCTGCCGGAGTTCCCGTTTTTTCTTCTCATCCCCTTCCTTGGCCTCGATCATCTGTGTCCTGGCGGAAATGATGGCAAGGGGATTGTTGATCTCGTGGGCGGCCCCTGCCGCCAACTGGCCCACGGCAGCCAGACGCTCGGTCTGCATGAGCTGCAGATTGACCTGACGGTTCTTCCACAGGGCGGACGAAAGTTCGTCCGCTCTGCGGCAAAGCGCCCTGTAGACCCGCAAACGATCCAAGGTGGTAACGATCAGAGAGACGAACTGGGAAAATCCCAAAAATTCCTGGGTGGTCATGCTCTGTTCGGGGCGTGCCCTTCCAAGACACAACTCACCGGTAAATCCATTGCCCGACAGAGAAAAAATAGTGAAGCCATGGCTCACGGTGACTCGGCGAGGCGACGAGCCCCGTCCCTGGTCACCGATACGGGCCTCTCGCTCCCGGGCACTTTTGATGAGAGTGCGCAGGCCGGCACTGACCGAAGGTGTTCCCGGTTCCTGAATCGGTTCCATGTCACGGTCCAGGGGGCAGGCAAAAAGACGCTCAAACCCACCGCTTTTCCAGACAACCCCTTCGAGAAAGGTTCGGGATTCATTGACCCAGTAGGCAACGCCCCGTTCGATGCCCATGTCCGCATTCAGATAATGCGGAATGGCCGGAAAAAAATCCGAAACCGCGTCGATCTTGTTGAATGCGATTCCGGCCTTGATGACAGCAGCGGAAAATCGGTTGGAAACGCCCAGGGAAGCATTCTTTTGATCCAGCTCCAGGGCGATGAGAGCCAATCGCTCGTTGGCCCGCTGCAGGGCCTGGTAGAAGAGAGAGGAGCCGTCACTGTCCAGGTCGAACAAGGCGACATGCTCTTCCAATTCTCTGGAAAAGGTCTCCCTGACTCCATCGAGATCCTCACGGGTGATGCCGAGTGACGTCAGGAGTTCACGGGTATCCGCCTCCCGGGTCATGGAGGGATGGGGATCGTCCACCAGGGAGTCATGGGCCAGCTGGTTGGCCCCCTTGACCAGCAGCAGCATTTCCCTGAGTCCATTGTCCTGGGAGACGACCCCGGGATCGATATGATGTTGCCAGATGGTGTTTTCGATCAGAGAGGGGAGATGCCATTTCCTGGCCAATTCCCGGCCGATGGCTGCGTGGTTGGTCTTGAAAATCCGTTCCTCGGCCACGGAACTCGGTTCACCGTGAACCAGGACACGTTCCCGGCACTCCATGAATTTTTCCGGAAAATAGACCAGAAAAAAGATCTTTCCCATATCATGGAGCATGCCCGCTGCAAAGGCCTCATTACGCAATTGCGGATAGGTCCGCTCGGCCAGGAGCCCGGCGAAAATGGCCGTGGCCAGACTATGTATCCACAGCTCCTTGTGCAGATCGTCCTCTTCGGTCTCACTGCCCACGAGACCATCCCTGACAATGACCGAAAGCAGAAGGATGCGCAACGGCCGCATTCCTATAAGGGGAAAGGCATGGGAAACGGAACTGACCTGGTGACCACCTCGTTCGGCATTGTTCACCGACTTGAGGACCTTGAGGGTCAAAGCGGGATCGGATTCAACCAGAGAAGCCAGTTCCGAAAGGGAAAACTCATCTTCCAACACGATGTGCAGAATCTTGGCAGCAACGGCGGGCAGAGAAGGCATCTGCTCCACCTGATGGAGCACATTGTCGATCTGAACGGTCATGGAAGGGCGTGTGGACGAGGGTGAGGTTGCAAATGATTCGTGTCGGTTCCTTGCGGAAAGAGTGTGCAGGGACATCTCGCGATCTCCTTGTCGTTGGACAAGCACTTTTTTCTGGTGAAACGGACCACGCATGGATAACGACCCGGTTTGAAACAAAAAGGCATGATTTCCAAAATAATGATGGGAACCATGCCTTTTTTACGGTTGTATGACAAGGGAATAGTATCGCTTCAGAGCACCCTGTAATTATTGTGAAGTGCCTGCGTCCTGTTCACCGTGTCCGGACTCCTGGTCCAACTCCTGACGAACGGCCTGCAGGACATCCTCGGAAACACCTTCCATGGCGAGAATTCTCTGCAGATAGCCTTGCCCCTGCTCCACATTGCCCAGAAAATGGGTATGCAGCACTCCCAGATTGAACAGGGCGTACACATTGTTCGCGTCGACTTCGAGAAGTTGGGAAAAAGTTGCGGCCGAAGCCGGGTAATCCTGTTTCTGAAAGAGACACACGCCTTTCTGATTCATGGCCATGGCATCATGGGGCTCCAAGGCCAGAACCCGTTCCCAGAACATGAGAGCCCTGTCCCAGGCCTTCATGTGCATAAAGGCGTTGCCCAGGCTGCGCAGAGCCTCCAGGTCTTCGGGGTGTTCCTCGATCTGCTCCATGAGCCGGGTGATGTCGGCCATGGGACCCTGTTCCATCTCCTGCCGGACCTGGATCTCGCGGATGTCCAGAAAAGGAGTGGTGAACCGCTGAAAAAGCATGGTCCCGGTCAGGACGAGCAGACAGAAACCCACCAGCACGAGGACCGGCTTGTCGGAAACACGGGAAGCAAGGGTGGGATTATCGCTCATTGATGATCTCCAGATGATCGATGCGTTTGGCCAGACGTTGCTGGGCCACATGGATGAAGCAGAGGTAGGCGCCGATACCGGCCCAGACACAGAGATTGGCGATGAAGAGGTAGTTCATTGAGGACTCCGGGGGAACAACAAAGGCTTATGGCAAAACATGGACGAACACGGACGGACAGGGACATGCACGGACCGGCAACTATTAATGAAGAGTGAGTTCGTCCATGAGAGCCTGGTGGCGGAGGGTTCGCCAGCGGGCCAGGACCAGGGTCAGGGTGAGAAGGCCCCAGGCGGCCAGGGAAACCAGGACCGTTGCGAGCATTTCGGGTTCCAGGCCACCGGACTTGTTGGCAAAGACGGCCGGGTGGATGCTGCGCCACATGCGGGCGGAAAAAAAGACCAGGGGGACATCCAGAAAGGCGATGATGCCAAGGACCGCGCAGAGTCTGGTGGATTTGGCACCGCCCAACCCGCTGCCCCGCAGGATGAGATACCCGGCGTACACGAACCACATGACCAGGGCCGTGCTGAGTCTGGGGTCCCATGTCCACCAGGTGTTCCAGGCGGACCGGGCCCACAGGGAACCCGTGATGAGTGCCAGGCCGCAAAAGAGTACCCCGACTTCGGCACAGGCCCCTGCAAAGGCATCCCAGGCGGGATGGTTGCGCACAAGCACCATGATCGAACCCACAAACACCCCGCCGAAGCAGACCAGGGCCCACCAGGCAAGGGGAAGATGGGTATAGAAAATTTTCTGAACCAGCCCCATGGTCATCTCTTCGGGAGCATAGATCCAGATGAAATACT
>CAYWJL010000190.1:0-1477 GCA_964458145.1 uncultured Desulfovibrionales bacterium
GCGCCTCCCCGTGTTCATGGGTATGCTCGTGAGAATGGGTATGCCCGTGCTCGTGCGTATGCTCCTCCTTGTCCCCATAGAACACGGTCTCGCCGGTTTCGGGATCATGGTAGTGATCCGAGTGCTCGTGATCATGGCTGTGCTCATGCTCATGATCGTGATCGTGGTCATGATCGTGGTAGTGTTCCTTGATGAACTTGGCATATTTGGACGGCTTGCGCGCGCCGCATCCGCAATTTTTGCACATGGATTCCTCCCGGTTGGCTGTCGTTGCTCACCGCCTTCACCTGCGGTTCCCCTTCCTGGGGCAACACGGTACGAGAACAAACGAAACCGGCCATGGGGCCACGATTTCGGAGAACCCTCGCACTGGAAGACGAAATTTTAAATTGTATACTCTTCCAAGGGGTGAAAAAGCAAGTATTGTCTCGGCAAAAGACAGGTTCCAAAGGGCAATTTCTGTTGTCTTTGATCAAAATATCAGCTAATAATATCGAATCATATTCAACAGACTCCTGCGGCATATCGTCGCCGGAAAAATCGGTTTCCGGCCCTGACCCTCGAGGCTTGAATCGATTTTCCCCAAGACGGGATACTCCCGTGAATACGGCCAGGCAACGCCCCAAAGACATACCAAAAAAACACCCAAGCTCATGGGCACACACAACCTGCATGAGACCCATGCAGGATACGACTTTCCTATCGGCAAGGAATGACAAGCGGGTCAGGCATCACGCAACAGGACCTGCCAGCGTCCATTCAGGACAAGGAGGAGGACATGGCGAAACGGCTTGCACCACCACCCCGTGAAAAGCGGGCGGTGGGTGAATTGAAAAACGACATCGAGGCCAGGCGTCAGGACGCCAGGACCAAGGCCGAGAAACGCAGGGAAGCCCGATTGGCCGAACGCAAACGGGCCGCCATGGACACCCTGGGATCGGCCATCTCCGAGATGACCTCCATGACCCAGGAGACCTCGGCTTCGGTCCAGCAGCTCGAAAGCACCTTCAAGGATATCAGCAGCCGGGCCGAAAATCTGGCTGCCGCCGCCGACTCCATCAACGATGCCGGGGCCAAAGTGAACAATGCCGCGGAGGTCGCCAACGCCAACACCCAGGTCTTTCTGAAAAAAGTCGAAGGCATCCAGGGGCTGGTGCGATCGACATCCGACGGCATCCGCTTTCTGGCAGCAGGCGTGGACGAGGTCCTGCGGGCCAACCGGGAGACCGTGAAAACATTGACCGAGCTGGATGACCAGACCGGCAGCATCGAGGAGACAGTCTCCGGCATTGTGGGCCTTTCAGACCAGATCAATCTCTATGCCTTCAACGCGGCCATCGAGGCATCCAGGGCCGGGGAGCATGGGGCGGGGTTCTCGGTGGTGGCCGACGAGATCCGCATCCTGGCCGAGCAGACCGATGAGAACGCACGCCAGATCGTCGAGGGAGTGTCCCGCATCCGTGAATCCGTGAACACG
>CAYWJL010000190.1:1487-5020 GCA_964458145.1 uncultured Desulfovibrionales bacterium
CGCAGGTCGCAATGGGAGCGAACCAGAACCAGTATCTCAAGGCGGTCCTCGAGGAATCCGAGAAAAACGCGGACCAGTCACGGGAAACCAGCGAGCAGCTCTCGGTGATCGCCGAGGACATGGAAGGATTGCGCAAAGGTTCCGAATCCATTCGCAATCTTGCCGGGAATCTCGCCGTACAGGCCAGGGAAATCATGCAGAGCAGTGACGAAATCGCCAGCAGTGCGAGTCAGGCCGCCGCCGGAACCCAGCAAGCGAGTTCCTCCCTCCAGCAGCAGGCCACGGCCCTGGATTCCATCGTCCGCACCTCCGAGGACATCGAAGAGCTGGCCGACTCCCTCCGGCAGGAAAGCTACACCATTCAGATTGCCGAAGAGCTGGCCACCAGCGCCGAGGAACTCAGCGCGACCATCCAGCAATCCCAGGCCGCTTCCCGGCTCATCAGCACGTCCATCGAACAGATCGCCCAGGCGGCCATGGAACAGGCGACCACGGCCCAACGAAATTCCGAACTCCTGGCAGAGGGCGAAATCACCGGACAGCAGATAACCGCAAGTACCGAAGCCTACATGGACCATGTTCGCAGCCGGCAGGAGCAACTCCGAACCATCGATCGTTCCACCGCCACGGTCATTGAAGGAATTTCCTCCATGGCGACCCGGAATATCGAATCCGCTGTCGTCATCCGCAAGCTCAACGCCAGAATGGCCATGCTCGAACGGGGGGTGGCCAAACTCGCCTCCATCAACATGCTGAGCAACATGCTCGCCGTGACCGGCAAGGTGGAGTCGGCCCGGGCCGGTGAACACGGAGCCGGATTCGCGGCCCTTTCCGCAGACATTCGAGGATTGGTCGACCAGTCCGAGGAAAAGATCGCCGCGATCACCACGGGCATACGTACCATCTTTGAAACCATCGCCTCCATCTCGGGCGAGGTGGAAACCGTGGGCATCAAGGTCCGTCAGGAAGTGGAAAACGCACGGATCTCCACGGCCCGACTGGTCCAGGTGGAGGAGGACATGGCCGAGGTGACCGCCAAGAGCATGGAAATCAACGAGGTTTCCACCCAGGCCCGGCAAGCCATAAGTGATCTGAAACAGGCCATGGAATCGGTCACCCAGAGTGCCGAGCACTCCTCCACAGCCTGCCAGCAGGCATCGGCCGTCTCCAGACAGCAGGCCCAGGCCATGGCGGCCCTGGCATCGACCGCCGAAGAGGTGGCGGCCCAGGCCGACGAACTCTGATGGGACAACCAGGCTGCGACCATACATGATCGGTTTTGCACGTCGCACCTGGCGACATGGAGCTGTCACCCCGGCTCATACGCTTCAAACAGATGACCGGAAACCCTCCGCCGTCTCGAGCCCTGTCATCAGGACTCGGATTTTCCAACCGGTTCCGGCATGAAATGCCACCGCCGACGCAGACACGTCAGTCAGGCAGCCCCCGTCACGCGGGAGGAGACATGAATACACAAGCTTCGGAAACACCGTCCCTCGAGGGCGAATACGCCCGAGTGTCCATAGGAGGCGAGGTCTACGGATTGCCCACCGGGTCCATCGGCTCCATCGTCGAATTGCCCACGATCCGCAGAGTTCCCAGAGCGCCTGATTTCATCCCGGGCGTGGCCAACATCGGCGGCAGGATCGTACCCCTGCTGGACCCCCTGGTCCGGTTCGGCCATAAGGGACAGGAGGATCGGGACAGGGGGTCGGAACGCGTCGTGCTCGTTCAGGTTCACGGTTCCATGTACGGGCTCATGGTGGACGAGGTCCTGTCCATCACCCATCTCCCCGGGGATACCATCGAACCCGTCAATCCGGTCATGATCGACCGCGAGGCCCGGTTCATCAAGGGCATGGCCCGAGCCGACCACGAGTTGATCCATCTCCTGGACATGGAAACATTCGTCCATGCCGGCCATACAGGCAGAGACGAAGAGCAGAAGGCCTACGACCGGTTCTCCGCAGGTCTCGGCACATCCGTTGCCCAGGCACCTCCGGCCCGGCTGACCACCTTTCTGGCCGTACGCATCGGCGAGGAGGAATACGGTATCCGGGCCGACAGCCTCAGGGAGCTCATTCTCGCCTCGACCATGCAGACGGCCGCGGATGCGCCCGACTATGTGGCAGGCCTCGTACCCACCCGCAACGGTCTCGTGCCCGTCGTGGACATGCAGAAAAAATTCGGGCTCGACCCGGTCCCGTACACGGCACAGAGCCGCGTGGTCGTCATCGGTACCAGCGGCTGCCGTTTCGGTCTTCTGGCCAACCAGGTGAACGGATTTCTCCATCTGGGAGACAATGACATCAAGGAGCCCCCCGGTGCGGTGACGGAAAAGGATTCCCGCCATCTGGCAGGCGTGGCCCTGGTGGATGCGGGCCGTCGTCTGGTGGTCCTCCTGAACCAGGACCGCATCCTGGGGGATACGGACATAGCACGTCTCGCCGACATGGAAGATGCCGAGATCACCCCGACCCGACCCGCTCCAAGGACGAACATGGAAACACAATCCCTCGGCTTCGCCGTCTTCAGGATCAGGGAGATGGAAATGGCCTTCCCCCTGAACGGACTGGCCGAAATCATACCCTACACGAACCCGACCCCTGTACCGAAAGCACCCGAGGCCATTGTCGGACTGGTCCCCCTCAAGGGCGATCTCGTCCCGGTGCTGGACCTGCACGCCAGGCTGGACATTCCCGGGGCCGAACCCGGGGCCGACACGCGCATCGTCGTCTTTCGCGAAAAGGGATCCCTGTTCGGGATCATGGTGGACGAGCTGGTGGAGATTCTCAGGGTTTCAAGATCCGAGGTTCTCGATCCTCCCGAGATCATCCAAGGCATGGATACCCGGTTTGTGCGCGGCATCATCCGTGTCCCCGATTCGGACAGAACCCCCGTGGTTCTCGATGCCGGGGCCCTGGTGGCGGAAGCCGAACCCCTCGAGCCCGACAAGGCCGGGACCTCTTGAATCACGACCGGGACAGCGATCAGACAAACGACACTCCCCCGGTGCGGACCTTCCGCATCACCACCAACGGACTGCGGGCGGCCCGAAGTCCGCACATCCTGACAACCGGCGGCACCGGCCCCTGCGTGGCCGTGACGCTCTACGATCCCGGGCACCGTATCGGAGGCCTGGCCCACGTCTCCCAACCCGGCAACCCTTCACCGGAGCTCGACGACAATCTGCACATGTACCCGGCATTCGCCATCGAGGCCCTGCTGCGGAGCATGTCCCGACTGGGAGCCATACGCGGAAAGCTCGAAGCCAAGCTGGTGGGCGGGGGCAACATGTTCGACCCGGTTTATGATCTTCTCGACGATGTAGGCCGACAAAACGTTTTCGCCGTACGTGCCTGCCTGCAGGAGTACGAAATCCCCGTGATCGGGGAACACGTCTTCGGCAAGCGGGGCAGACGGGTGTTCTTCCATCTGACCGACGGCACGGTCAGGGTTTTTGCCGGCAACCGGCGGGAGATCGTTATCTGAAAGGGGAAGGTAGAAGGGTTAAGGGTTAAGGGTTAAGGGTT
>CAYWJL010000191.1:0-4965 GCA_964458145.1 uncultured Desulfovibrionales bacterium
ACCGACCATGAGGAAACACCCGGACGGTTTGCGCTGATCCCCCAGCCCTGCCCGTGAACGCTTGATGGCCCGGACCAGGGTCTTTACGGCCTCTTCCTGGCCGTACACCTGGGAAGCGATTCGCTCCTCGAGATTCGCGAGCTGCTCCTTGTCCGAAGCCGTGATGCTCTGGCTGGGAATCCCGGCCATGCGGGCGACCACCTTTTCCACATCCGCCTTGGTGATGCTCTTTTTGGTGGATTTGCTCAACCGGAACACGGCCCCGGCCTCGTCCATGACATCGATGGCCTTGTCCGGCAGAAACCTGTCATTGATATGCCGGGCCGCCAGCTCCACAGCCGCTTTCAGGGCCGAAGGCCGGTACCGGACATGGTGAAAATCCTCGTAATGGGAACGCAGTCCCTCGAGAATCTTCACACTCTCATCGATGGAGGGTTCGTTCAGGTCGATCTTCTGAAAACGGCGGGACAACGCCCGATCTTTCTCAAAATGATTCTTGTACTCCTCAAAGGTGGTCGATCCGATGCAACGGAGCTCGCCCGATCCCAGAACCGGCTTCAAGATGTTCGAAGCGTCCATGGTCCCGCTGCTCGTGGCCCCGGCCCCGACAATGGTATGAATCTCGTCGATGAACAGGATGGCCTCGGAAATCTTGGTAATCTCCTTGATCACCCCCTTGAGACGGGCCTCGAAATCACCCCGGAACTTGGTTCCGGCCAGCAGGGCCCCCATGTCCAGGGCAAAGATGCGTACGTCCTTGAAAGGCTCGGGAACCTCTCCCTCGGCGATGCGCAGGGCCAACCCCTCGGCCATGGCGGTCTTGCCCACGCCGGGATCACCCACGAAGATCGGGTTGTTCTTGCGCCGCCGGGCCAGGATCTGGACGATGCGCCTCAGTTCCCCCTCGCGCCCCACCAGGGGATCGATCTTGCCTTCCCGGGCCTTTGCAACCAGATCCACGCAGTATTGAGCGAGCATGGACTTTTTCTTGCCGGACTTCTGCTTCCCGTCCTCCTGTTCCAGCTGGGGATTGTGGGAAATAAACTCGAGCACGCCCAGACGGGTGACCCCCATGGAGGTCAGATAGTACACGGCAAAGGAATCTTTTTCCTCGAGCATGGCTGCCAGGAAGTCCCCTGAATGAACGATTTCCTTGCCGGCAGATCGGGTATGGTTCATGGCCCGCTGCATGACCCGCTGCACGCCGATGGTCTGGACAATTTCGTAGTCCGTACGCGCCTGCACCTCCACATGCTCCTGAAAAAACCGGGTGAGCAGGTTCTTGAGCCGATGCACTTCGGCACCGACCCCGTCCAGGAGTTCCTTGCCCTCGGGATCGATGACAAAGGCGTACAAAAGGTGCTCCAGGGTCAGGAATTCGTGGTGACGCACCTTCACCTCCCTGATGGCCAGGGCGATGATCTTTTCAAGTTCTCTGCTGATCATTTAGACCTCTTCCATTGTGCATTTGAGGGGGTACCCCTTGCCATGGGCCATGGAATGCACCAGGGAGACCTTGGTCTCGGCAATTTCGGCCGTGTAGATACCGCACAGGCCGACCCCGTTCTTGTGAATATTCATCATGATCAGATTGGCTTCCGCCTCGTTCTTGTGAAAGACGCGCTCGAGCACTTCGACCACGAACTCCATGGTCGTGTAGTCGTCATTGTGCATGAGCACCTTGAACCGCCGGGGCTCGTCGAGTTCATCCTCGATCACGTCCTCGGGTTCCAGTTCCGGCATGTCGTTGTTCCGGGCCATGAATCACGTTCCTCTTGGATCGCCGTTTGGGGTTGTTTCTTTGCACGCTCATCGAATGAACCGCCCTATTCCTCTCCTTCGTCCATCCACTCCTGCAACTTGGCAACGATTTCTTTAGCCTGCTTGACTGAAGAAATATTGAACTTGGAATGGGGCAGATACCGACCGTTTCTTTTCTGATAGCGCCCGACACGGAATTTGACCGGACCGAATTCGCCGGTCTGGCGATTGCGTTCCTGATAAGAGAACATGATCGTGGACCAGGCACCCTTGGTCAGAACGTGTTTCTCAACCTGTTTGACCTGCTGTTCTCCATCCTCATTGGTCCAATCTATGCTTATTTCGTCAACGGTTTCCGCCATTTTTTCGCTCCTGATGTTTGTGCTCCGTGGATCCTGCCAAAAGATTCCCTCTGGATTCCCTGGGAAAAATCCGATCCTTGTATGTGTAATCCATTCTCGGGGCTTGTAAAGTCGAAACAACATCGCCCTGTCACGAAGATGGGTGATCATTGTGCATACCCTGTCAAATTTCAACCCCAATTTCCATCACCCGTAGGGGCGGACCTGTGTGTCCGCCCTTTTTCACGCAGATCTTTGCCTGGCGTCTGTCATACGCGAAACACACGGGTATCATCCAAAGGGCGGACACACAGGTCCGCCCCTACCGCAATAACGAGAGATCGGTGCATTCCCGCTCCGGGCATTCGCCCATTTTGCATCTTACGGTTTGGAGGAAAACATGCTAGGGAGCGTCCTTCATTCACGCCAAGGAACCCATCATGCTCCATTATATCCTTCACCTCGCCGCCCTCGGGGGCATCTACATCCTGCTGGCCTCGAGCCTGAACATCATTGTCGGACTCTCCGGCCAGGTTTCCCTGGGCCACGGGGCCTTTTTCGGCATCGGGGCGTACACCTCGGCCCTGGTTTCCCAGGCCTTTCCCGAGATTCCCTTTGCCCTGCTCATGCCTCTGTCCGGCATTCCCGCCCTGCTTTTCGCCCTCCTGTTGAGTCCTCCGGCCCTCAAACTCAAAGACGAGTATCTGGCCGTTGTCACCCTGGGTTTCGGGATCATCTGCGAACTGACCATCAAGAACCTGGATTTTACGGGCGGCCCCGACGGCATGTACGGTCTGGATAATTTCGGCCTGTCCCCGGCCGGATTTCTTCCTCCGGTCTGGTTCTGGGTCGGCATCTGTCTTCTGGTCACATGGCGGATGAATGCGGGACAATTCGGCAGAAACCTGACCGCCATTCGGGAAGGGGAGCAGACCGCCATGACCATGGGCATCTCCCCCCTGCCCATCAAGGTGATCTGCTTCGGCATCTCCGCCTATTTCGCCGCGGTTGCCGGTTCCCTGTACGCCCATTTCATCACCTTCATTCAGCCGGGTGTCTTTGGACTGTCCACATCCATCCTGCTCCTGTGCATGGTCGTTCTCGGCGGCATGGGAACGGTTTTCGGCCCGGTCGTGGGCGCGACCATCCTCTTCCTGCTCCCGGAATTCCTCCAGGCCTTTGCCGACTACCAGGAACTGATCTACGGACTCCTGCTCATTCTGACCCTCATTTTTCGGCCGCAGGGGATTGTCGGCAAGGCGTCGGGGCATGGGCACGGATTGATCGGTGAGCTGGTCAAGGCGCTGCGAAAGAAAAAGACAATTTCCTCTCCCACCACCTAAAACCTAAAACCAAAACTCATGCTCAACGTCCGCAGTCTGCAAACCTATTACGGCCGGATTCATGTTCTGAAGACCGTCTCTCTCCATCTTCGTCCGGGCGAAATCGTCGCGGTCATCGGGGCCAATGGGGCCGGCAAGACCACCCTTTTGAAGACCCTGGTGGGACTGCTCGCCCAAAAATCCGGGACCATTCGATTTCAGGATGAGGATATTTCGCGCATGCCCACGGAGAAGCGTCTCAAGGCCGGTCTGGTTCTGTGTCCGGAAGGGCGCAAACTCTTCGGTGATCTGAGCGTGCAGGACAATCTTGCCCTGGGGGCCTTTTCCAGAAAGGACCGGTCCCAAATCAAGACCGACATGCAGCGGCTCAGGGATCAGTTCCCCATCCTGAACAAGTTCTGGACCCGCCCGGCTTCGAGCCTGTCCGGCGGGGAACAGCAGATGGTGGCCCTGTGCCGGGCCCTCATGTCCAACCCCAGGATTCTTCTTCTGGACGAACCCTCCCTCGGGCTCTCCCCCCTGCTCTCCCAGGAAATCCTCAAGGCCATTGTCCAGCTCAACCAGGATCAGGGATTGAGCGTCCTGCTCGTGGAACAGAACGCCCGGGCCGCCCTCAAGATATGCCACCGGGCCTATGTTCTGGAAACAGGCAGGATCGTCATGGAAGGGGAAGGTCAGGACCTCCTGCACCATAAGGGCGTCCAGAGGGCCTATCTGGGCAAGGGATACGACAAGATATGGGAACGATAGCCATGGACGAATCAACCACCACCCCACTTCTGACCCTGGAAGCCGTGAGCAAGAATTTCGGCGGGGTCCAGGCCGTGCTGGACGTGAGCTTTTCCATCCCCCAGGGAAGGATAACCGGGCTCATCGGCCCCAACGGTGCGGGCAAGACCACCCTGTTCAATCTCATTTCCGGGACCATCCTTCCCAGCTCCGGGGCCATTGCCTTTGCCGACCGCGAGGTGACCAAAGTCCCGCCCCAGACACGAAGCAGGCTGGGCATGATGCGCACCTTCCAGAACCTGAGCCTGTATCCCGAACTCTCCTGTCTTGAAAACGTGACCATCGGCTCCAACGCCTGGTACCGCCCGGGCCCCATGTCCCTGATCCGCCCCCAGGGAGGGTCGACGGAAAAAAAGATCATGACCCAGGCCAGAGAGCATCTCGCCCTGGTAGGCCTGGAGGACAAGAGTGATCTGGCACCGGACGAACTCTCCTACGGCGACCAGCGCAGACTGGAAATCGCCCGGGCCATGATGGGCAACCCCAAACTCCTCCTCCTGGACGAACCCGCTGCCGGACTGAACAACCAGGAATCCCAGGAACTGGCAGAACTTCTGCTCACCCTGCGCAGCAACACCGGCCTGACCATCCTGATCATCGAACACGATATGGACGTGCTCATGACCGTCTCGGACATGGTCCTGGTCCTGGTGGAAGGCCAGCTCCTCCTCGAAGACACCCCCCGCAAGGTCCAGCAGGACCCGAGGGTGATCGAGGCGTATTTGGGGAAG
>CAYWJL010000192.1:0-2598 GCA_964458145.1 uncultured Desulfovibrionales bacterium
CCAGAAAAAGGAAGAGGCATACGGCCGTGATCCGGGTGATGCGCGTCCGTTTCAGGGCCTGCCTGAGCTCGTTGGTGGTCTGCTCCTGCTCCACCCAGGCCTTCTGGAGGCTGGTGTTGAGTTCCTGTTGCTCGTGCTGCAGGTGCTTGACCGTGGTGATGTCGCTGATGACCACGATGATGCCCTTGGATTCCTCCTCCCCCGGGGTATGTAGAAAGGATGAGGTCACGGCAAAGAATTTCGGTTCACCCGAAGGGGGAGTGAATTCCACCACGCTGCTTCTGCCCACACCTTGCCGGTTGACGGCGTCGAGCACGGCCTGATTGAAGTCGTCGTTGCCTTCCATCTCCAGCATGAAGACAACGGCAAATTCCCGGTTCAGGACCGTGTCGGCCGAAAGCCCGAGCATCTGTTCGGCCGCAGGATTGAACAGGATGATCTTCCCGTTGAAATCCAGGGCCATGACCCCGTCGGTCAGGTTGTGGAAGATGTTCTGGTACAATGCGGGATGAGCCATTGCGCATTTCCTTGTTCTATTGGTCGAGCATCCACTGAAGCCGACCCATGTATTTTTCTTCGATCTCGGGCCGGGTGGGCTGGAAGGTCAGCTTGTAGGTGTCCAGAGTGGTAGCCAGGGTCTGGTCCAGGCTGGTCAGGGTGTTCAGGTAGGCGATGATCGTGCTCACCTCGTTTTGCTGGGCACTGGTCAGGGTGTCCTGGGAAGAGATGAAATCCTTGTTGGAGATCCGCCGCAGTCGCAGCTTGAGCTGGTCGGTGGCAAAGGCCTTTTCCGAAAGGTTGAGGGACTGCCCGGCCAGATTGACCTGCTTGAGGGCGGAATGCACGTTTCGCACGGCATTGAGGATGCTCGTTCGCAGGTCATCCTCGGTCTCCTTGAGGCTCAGCTGGGCCTTGCGCAGGTTGATGCGTGCGCTGATGAGCCCTTTTTCGTAATCGTACTTCCCCTGACCATAGAGGTGAAAAGGGGCCTTGACCGACGCCCCGAGCTGCCACTCGTCCCGGCGATAGTCTTCGCCGGGTGTGGGTTGGGTGTCTGTCTGACCGATTTTGCCGTCGATACTCAGGTCCCAGAGACGTTGATTTTTGGCCTCCATGAGGCCGATTTCCGCTCGCCTGACGCTGTTGCGCGCCCTGACTATCGTGGCGCTGTTGGCCATGGCCGTGGCCAGACATGTTGCAAAGTCCGGTTCAATGGGCTCGAAGTTGATGTCGATGATGGGATCGATGTTCAGTGAGGAGTCCAGGTCCAGGACGTCGAGCAGGGTCAGACGAGCCTGGTCCAGGGCGTTCTTGTTCTGCTCCAGGGACAATTCCTGGCGGGCCACGTTTGCCTGCGTCTCGTAGATCGCGCTTTCCGCCATACGCCCCGTCTCGATGAGCAGTTTGTTGATCCGCAACTGCTCCCGGGCCCGTTTGAGGGATTGTTCCTGATTTTCCAGGTTCTTTCGCGTCTGAAGAAAGCTGCGGAATGCGGTGATGGTCGTCGATACGGTGGCAATGACCGTATCCCGAAGGCTCAGGAGATTTTCCTGTTCGGTCATGTCCGCCCGTTTGATGGAGGCGGTGTTGTAGTCGATTCCCCCGCCCTTGAGGAGCGGTTGACTCACGGACGCGGACCAGGATTTTGTTTCGTCCTGGCTTTCATAGCCGTCAGTACCCCATGTTTTGTCGAAATCAGCGGCCCAGGAGAACACGAACTCCGCCCCGGTGGGCACCTTCTGTGTGATGGTTCCCGTGACGTCCGCCCCGGTTGTCTCGGCTTTGGCGCCCGTGGAATCGCTTTTCTGATAGGTGGTGTCGGTACGCTGCGCACCGATATTCGCGCCCGCGTCGAGGTCGATGTTCGGAGAAAATTTGGCCTTTTCCCTGGCAAAGCTGAATCGGTTCACCACCCTGGTCATGTAGGCACTGGTCACAGTCCTGTTGGTGCGCAGCGCGAGAAGAATGGATTCGTAGAGACTGATGGTCAGGGTGCCGTTACGGGGTTCGGGAAGGGGAGTCAGGGTGTCGGCCCGGACTGGAAGCTGAAGAGTGCACGTCAAAACGACGAGCAGTCCGATAATCCACACGCCAATGCGGAAACATGAGATGATCGTATCGACAATGATGAGCACAGCAGGGTTCCTTGAGGTGGAAGAAGCCGTTTGGCACACTCCGATATGGGGCATGTCGGACAATGTTCCGGTTGCATTGTTTAGCGCGATTCAGGCATATAATGCAAGGCAGGTGAACGAGGAATTTCAGCGTGTTGATTTGTACGACAGGCAGAGATAGGGGAGGGTTTCGTGTCGATGATCTGAAAACCGACACTACCTGCCGGATCAAAGAGCAGGATGAACAATGCCCTGGCGGTTAGAGCGAATGATCGTTATAATACGTCGGCTTACTGGTCGGAATAAAGGGAGTACACACAAACAATGAAAGATACGATGACGATCGATGAATTTATCGAGGTAGGATTTCCCTTTCACAAATTCCTCGGGGTCAAGGTCGATCACCTTGGGGAAGATGCCGTGCGGTTGTTCATTCCTTTCAAGGAGGAGCTTATCGGCCACGTTGGGAATTCCATACTCCACG
>CAYWJL010000192.1:2608-4923 GCA_964458145.1 uncultured Desulfovibrionales bacterium
CTGGAGTCGCTGCATACCCGATGACTTCAGTGCCACCATAACATTGAGTGTCGATTAGCTGCGACCGGCCCGGGCACGGGACCTCTATGCCGAAGCAAAGGTGCGACTTCTGGGCAACAAGGTCGGCAATGCCCATGTGGTGGTCTGGTCGGAAGGCCGTCCTGACGTCCATGTGGCAGAGGGGCGTGGCGTCTACAATATCAAACGCTGCAGGAAGTGTTGATGCATACTGTGGTTGTTGATGTGAAACTGTAACCTGCAATCATGTTTTGGTGAAACAATCGTATCTCTAAGAAAAACCATTGTGTTTGAACAAATGGAAAGAGACATCGCACTCATCAACGATCTGCTTGATCGTTCTGCCGAAGACGGTTGCCTTGGATTCAAGGTGAACAATACCCGAAATCTCGTAAGGACGATTCACGAATCGCCCCTTGTGTAGTTTTGGTATATGGTTATGCATAGATGCTTACAATACTCCTTGGAATCACCCAACTCAAACAATCCATCCTGCAAAAAGCCTTTGCAGGGGAGCTGACAGCCGGGTATAGATCCGGGAAAACTGACGCCTGAAATCGTGAATTTGTATCATGCCATCTGACCGCATCCAAAAACTGATCTCCACGGGAGAATCCCATACCATCGAGTTCAAGACGGCCCGTAAGGCCTTGAACCGTGATCTGTATGAGAGCATTTGCGCCTTTCTCAATCGGGATGGGGGCGATATTCTGCTGGGTGTTAGGGATGACGGGGCCGTTCAGGGTGTTGATCCTGAGCATGTCAGTCGTATGAAGCGTGATTTTGCCAATGCCGTGCATAATCCGCAGAAGCTCAATCCGCCCTGTTATCTGAGCATGGAAGAGGTTGATCGGGACGGCCGTATTCTGTTGCACATCACGGTTCCCCAGAGTTCCCAGGTGCATCGCTGCAATAATCGCATCTATGATCGGCTGGAGGACGGGGACTATGACATCACCGACAATCAGACCCAGGTCACCCAGCTGTATGTGCGCAAGCAGACCACGTTTTCCGAAAACACGGTCTATCCCTATGCAGCGCTTGCAGACTTGCGGCCTGATCTGATGGAACGGGCCAGGAAGCTGGCCGGGGTGTGGCAGGCCGGGCATCCCTGGCTGCGTATGTCCGATGACGAACTGCTCGACAGTGCCCAACTCCGCCAGCACGATTTTCAGCGCGGGGTCCGGGGGCTTACCCTGGCCGCGATTCTGCTTTTCGGCAAGGATACCACCCTGCTTTCGGTTCTGCCGTACTACCGCATCGATGCCATTCTGCGCCGGGACAATGTGGATCGTTATGACGACCGGGACGACATCCGTACCAATCTTTTGGACAGCTATGACCGGCTGCTCGCATTTGGCGAGAAGCATTTGAAGGACCCGTTTTATCTGGAAGGAACCCAGCGGGTCAGCCTGCGCAGCCGGATCATGCGGGAGATTTCCGGCAACCTCCTGATCCACCGTGAGTACAGCAACCCGTTTCCCTCCAAGCTGGTCATCGAACGGGACCGCATGTTCACGGAAAACGGCAACCGACCCCACGGGCACGGGCGCATCGATCCCCGGAATTTTACGCCCTATCCCAAAAACCCCGTCATTGCCCGGGTGTTCAAGGAATTGGGCTTTGCCGATGAGCTCGGTTCCGGTGTGCGCAAGCTATTCAAATACGGCAAGGCCTATTGCGGCCATGATCCGGAATTGGTGGAAGGGGATGTCTTCAGGTGTACCCTGTTTTTTGCATCAGACCCGGACAAGAAACTGCGGGGAACGGTTCATGAGAAGACGTCGGCTTTTGGCAATCATATTGAAAAAACGTCGGGGAAAGGTCTGAAAAACGTCGGGGAAAAGCCGTCAAGTCGTCGGGAAAAATCCGCGAAAAACGTCGGGGAAACAAACCTGAAAACGTCGGGAAAGATCCTCCAGGCAATTTTGGAAGATCCCACCATCACCATTCCCGGACTGGCCGAACGTCTGCACGTTACGGAACGCTCCATAGAGCGAAATATCCAAAAGCTGCGGACAGAAGGGCGGTTGCAGCGGATCGGTCCTGCCAGGGGGGGGTACTGGGAGGTGTTGGATGTATGAAAATGCGTCCAAGTGGACAGTGGTTAATTGCAAAACGTCATAGATGCCTGGTAAAATATTTTACTTCATGATTTAAGAATCTTAAGTGGTTAATTACTCATGCTCAAAAATATCGCTTTGACCAACTTCACGGCTTTTGCGGAGGCTGAATTTGATTTCTCCAAAGGAATCAATTTTATCATCGGTGCAAACAGCGTCGGGAAAAGTCACCTC
>CAYWJL010000193.1:0-4922 GCA_964458145.1 uncultured Desulfovibrionales bacterium
GTGATCAATGCCCTGAAAAAACCCGAATGGAAACGTGAGCAGTAGGCGAAATCGCTTTTGTAGATTCGGCACGCTCTTGATTGTCTTATAACGATATTTCGGAGGAAAAATGGCTCTGCATGAAAAAGACAATGTTCGCGAAGAACTCATGGACGATATTTATGCGTCTCCCGATCTTTCCGTCAAACTTCCCAAATACAAGTTCCCGGACACGATGGAGAGTCCGCGCAACGTGTGTCAGGCGGTGCATGACGAACTGATGCTCGATGGGAATTCGCGCCAGAACCTTGCCACGTTCTGTTCCACCTGGGTGGAGCCGGAAGTGCATCAGCTCATGGACGAATGCATCGACAAGAACATGATCGACAAGGACGAATATCCGCAGACCGCCGAGATCGAGGGCCGCTGCGTGCACATGCTCTCGGACCTGTGGAACGCGCCGGACGTGAATAATTCCATCGGTTGCTCCACCACAGGCTCCAGCGAGGCTGCCATGCTCGGCGGCATGGCCATGAAGTGGCGCTGGCGGGAAAAGATGAAGGCCCTTGGAAAGCCCACGGACAAGCCCAATCTCATCTGCGGGCCGGTTCAGATCTGCTGGCACAAGTTCGCCCGCTACTGGGACGTTGAGCTCCGCGAGATTCCCATGGAAAACGACCGGTTGATCATGACCCCCGAAGAAGTGATCAAGCGCTGCGACGAGAATACCATCGGTGTGGTTCCCACCCTCGGGGTCCCCTTCACCTGCCAGTACGAACCGGGCAAAGCCGTTGCCGATGCCCTGGACAAGCTGCAGAAGGAAACGGGCCTGGATATCCCCATCCATGTGGACGGGGCCAGCGGCGGATTCATCGCTCCCTTCTGCGATCCCGATCTGGAATGGGATTTCAGGCTCGAGCGGGTCAAATCCATCAATGCCTCGGGCCACAAGTTCGGGCTGGCTCCCCTGGGTGTGGGCTGGGTCGTGTGGCGTGACGCGCAGGATCTGCCCGACGATCTGATTTTCTGGGTCAATTATCTGGGCAGCAACATTCCCACCTTTGCCCTCAATTTCTCCCGCCCGGGCGGGCAGATCGTGGCCCAGTACTACAATTTCCTGCGTCTGGGACGGGAAGGGTACAAGGGGATCCACGACGCCTGCTATGAGACGGCCGCTTACATTGCCGACCAGATCGACCAGATGGGACCGTTCAAGGTCATCTACAACGGCCGGGGCGGGATTCCGGCCCTGTGCTGGTCCCTGAAGGACGGGTTGGAGACCGGGTATACCCTGTATGACTTGGCAGATCGTCTGCGCAGCCGAGGCTGGCAGGTTCCTGCCTATTCCATGTCTGCTCATCGGGAAGACCTGGTCATTCAGCGTATCCTGGTCCGCCACGGCGTGAGCCGTGATCTGGGTGACCTGCTCGTGGCCGACATCAAACGCTGCGTGCAGTATTTCAAGGACAATCCCATCCAGAAGCCCCTGACCGAAAAGGATGCCGGTGGCTACAAGCATTGATCGGTTTGTGGCGACGTCAGACGAGTCATCAGAAAAAGCCGCCCGCGTGGCGGCTTTTTTCATGAGCTGTTTGGGGGTGAAGGAGGACGTCTTTGCTTTTCGCAATTGCAGTTTTTGTAACTCTACTGCAGGATGAACAAAATTCGGAATGCGGGTTAGTCCCTTGCTCGTGAAAGTTTGTCTTAAAAAACAAGAAAACTCTATAACCGATTAAACTTAAAACTTAAAACCTAAAACTTAAAACTGCGGCTTGGCCGCATTAGGTACCAATCTTCATTTTCACTATTCGAGGAGGCAGTCATGAAACGATCAGGAATCATCCTTGCGATGTTTGTCATACTCTCGGTGACCTTGTTCCCGTTTTCGGGAAGTTTTGCGGGGTCCGAAGAAGTCCGCAAGGTTATCATCGACGGGGATATGGGGTGGGACGATACCCTGTCCATTCTCTATCTGCTCAAGAATCCGGATATCGAGATCATCGGGGTGACGGTCACCGGTTGCGGCGAAACCAATTTGCGCTGGGGGACCATCATTGCCAAAACCCTCATGGAGCTGGGGGGCAGGACCCAAGTGCCGGTGTGCAAGGGGACCAGCACACCCATGCGGTTCGACTACAAATTCCCCCAGCCCTTTCGCAACGATATGAACGACATCATGGGACTCATAGGCAGTCTCAATCCCGAGACAGAAATTGCGGTGGACCCCCGGCCTGCCTGGCAGTTTCTGGCTGAAACCCTGGATGCGGCCGAGGAAAAGATCACCATACTCTCTCTTGGCGGGTTCACCAATGTGGCCAAGATGCTCCAGCTCTATCCCACGACCAGGATCGAGAACATCGAAGGGATTTATGCCATGGCCGGGTCGGTCTATGTGGACGGCAATGTGGCGGCCCTGAACAACGCGTCCCCTGATTGGGATCAGGGGCCGTTATACAGCACCAATCATTATGCCGAATGGAATATTTTCGTCGATCCCCTGGCAGCAAAAATGGTGTTCGACTCCCGCATCCCGGTGACCCTTGTCCCCCTGGATGCCTGCGACTATGTCATGCTCAACCCCGATTACATCGACACCATCACGGCCAAAGATCCCATAGCCGGTCTCGTCAGAGGAATCTTCGTGCACAAGACAGGCAGCCATGACGAAGGCATCCCGGTCCCCATTTTCGACCCCCTTGCCACCATGATCATGGCCGGAGGGCTCGATACCTACCAGGTGACCAGCGAATTTCTCGATATCTCCCTGGAGGAGGACCCCAAGGACAACCAATGCGGCCGCATCCTCGTGGTCAAGGACGGCAGCCGGAAGATCGATATCGTCCAGGGCGTGTCAGCGTATGCGTTCCAGCAAAATTTTGCCGCTGTGCTGAATCGCTGAGTCTTCTCACAGCACACGAACGTCACAACGGATAGACAAAAGGCCGGCAGATCGTATTTGGATCTGTCGGCCTTTTATGCATTTGATGCCTGAGAATTGTTTCTCCTCATGTCATGGCGAGTACAACCCGGCAATGGTGGGCAGCCAGGTGGACAGAAACGGGAAGGCCACGATGATCAGCAGTACCAGGGCGTCCACGATGATGAACGGGATGGCCTCTTTGGCGATGGAATCCACGTCGCTCTGGATCAGATTGGCCGCAGTGAACAGGTTGACGCCCACCGGGGGCGTTGCCTGCCCGATGGCAAGGGCCGAAATGAAGAAGACGCCGAACCACAGGGGGTCCACCTGAAAGGAGGCGAGCACGGGCATGAGAATGGGCAGGACCAGAAAGGAAATGGATATGGCATCCAGGATCATGCCCAGGGCCAGGAGCATGAGGCCCACCAGAATGAGCATGACCGACATGTTGGGGGACATGCTCACGATGGTCGAGGCCACCGTGTCCACAAGGCCGATCACCGAGGTGGCCCAGGTGAAGATCCCGGCAAAGACCACGATGAACATGATCACCGAGCTGGTGATGCCCGCGTCCACGAGAATCCAGATGAAGTCTTTGAATCCGATGGATCTGTACACGACCACGGCCACGAACAGGCTGTAGAACACCGCCACCACCGCGGCCTCCGTGGGCGTAAAGATGCCGCCGTAGATGCCGCCGAGCACGATGACCGGGGTGAGGATGGCCCAGACCGACTCCTTGAGGGCCGTGAGAATCTCCCTGCACGTTCCCCGTTTATCCAGGCCGCAATAGCCCCGTTTTTTGGAAATGTACCAGGCCGTTGCCATGGTTCCGATGCCCGTGAGGATGCCGGGCAGAAGGCCTGCCAGAGACAGGGCCGACACCGAGACCCCGGTGATGTTGTCATAGATGATGAACGCGATGCTCGGGGGAATGATGATGGAGAGATCCGAGGAATTGGCGATGAGGGCGCCCGCGAAATGCTTGTCGTATCCGTGGCGTATCATGGGGGTGAGCAGGATGAGGCCGACAGCTGCAGTGGTTGCCGGACCCGATCCGGACAGGGCTCCCCAGAACATGCAGGTGAGTACCGAGACCACGGCCAGTCCGCCTGTGGCCTGCCCCACGAGAAGTTCGAAAAACCGGGCAATGGTGGCTGCCAGCCCGGCCCGTTCCAGGATGACCCCGGCCAGGACGAAAAAGGGGATGGCCAGGAGGGGAAACGAGGCGATGCCGGACATGAAATTGACTCCGAGCATCTCGATACCCAGATCGAGCTGCCACAGGGTTGCCACGCCCGTGATCCCCAGGGCCGTGCCGATGGGAACGCCCAGAGCCATGAGCAGGAGAAAGACCAGTGAGATGATCAGGATTTCCATGATCCGTCCTTGTGTTGCAGTGCCTTGATCCGGGTGGATGCGTCCCGGTAGATTCCCATGAAAACGTAGACGGAGAGGACCGGCGGCCCGAGATAGTAGATCCACACGGGAATGCCCAGGGCTGCGGAATCCGCCTGGAACATGGTGATCTCGTAATAGATGGCCTGGATCATGTAATAATCGATCACGCAGAACAGAAGGGCTCCCAGCAGGGCGCTCAACAGAACCACGCCCTTGCGCATGGACCGGGGAAACCTGTGGAACAGGGTGACCATGCCCAGCTGCCCCCCGCGTTCAAAGGCCAGGCCGGTGCCCACAACGGTCATCCAGACAAAGAGATTGATGGTGATCTCCTCGGTGGCTGCCAGGGAAAAATGGAAGAGATAGCGGCTGAGCACGTTCAGAAAGGCAATGGCCGCCATGGTGAAAAGCAGACCGGCCACGATGATGTGGTCCAGCCGGAGTTTGCGATGTTCGTCGCGTTGCATGGGTGCTCCCGGATCGTGGAAAATCCCCGGACATGGGATGGCCGGGGATTTTTTAGAAATTTTAGAGATTTTAGAAATTTAAGAGATTTAAGAGATTTAAGGTTCATCCGGCAAAAGGGTACTTGCCTCAAATAGCCTTCGATTGCTCTCCAGTA
>CAYWJL010000194.1:0-4919 GCA_964458145.1 uncultured Desulfovibrionales bacterium
TAGAAGTGGGCAATGTACCCGAAAACGGGCGGACACACAGGTCCGCCCCTACGGGAATGACGGTGTATCTCAATATTGAAAAATAACTGACGACAGCCTGAATACTTACTTTTGGTTTACTTGTAGGGGTACCCCTTGCGGATGTATTTGAAGGATTGACAGTTTCAATCCTGTCCCTTGAGCATGTCCGTGGCCCATTGCTGGGCCTGGAGGCCGAGTTCGGCCGCCAGCACGGGTGAGATGCCCTCTTTGTCGAGGAGGGCGTTGCTCTCCATCCATTCTCCCCGTTCCTGCAGGGCCAGGAAGGTCAGCCAGGGGCATGCCGCATTTTCGGGGTCGATAATGCATGCCTTGAGCTCTTCCTCCAGGGGGATGTCCTTGAGGATCTTTTGCATGGGTTGGCCGAGCAGGGCGTCGAGCAGGGAAAACAGGCCGAGGATGAACATGGATTTGGGAGGAAAGGGCATGGTCTGATATTCGGCCAGCAGTTGCAGGAAGCGTCCTCGGGTGACCGAGAGCCACAAAAGTTCCTTGCCGCTGTCCGTGGTATTCATGTCGGCCATGATGGTCACGCGGAGCCATTGCTGGATGTTTCTTCGTCCCAGAAGGCTCAGGGCCCGGGGGATGGACTCCACCTTGATCCGCGTGCTGAAGTGGGTGGAATTGATGTATTGCAGCAGCCGATAGGAGAGGGAGACATCCGACTGGACGATCTCCGAAAGCCTGGGCAGCTCGAAATCCTCGCTGCCCAGTTCCTTGAGGAGTTTGAGTCGGCTGAGTTGACTGGAAGAGAGTTTGTGGCCCGGTATGATCTCCGGCCGACTGAAAAAGAAGCCCTGGAACAATTCGAACCCCATACTCCGGCAGGCCTCGAAGGTTTCGCTGTCCTCGACCTTTTCGGCCAGCAGACGACACCCGTAGGGCTTGAGCCGGTTGGCGATCTCCTTGATGGTGCGGGTCTCCATGCCCAGGATGTCCACCTTGATGATATCGGCCACCTCGATGAAGGATTCGTACCCGTCCCGCCCCACATAATCATCGAGGGCGATGGTGTATCCATGCTTCTTGAGGATCTTCAAACGGTCGCGGATTTCCGGATCGGGTTCCACATCTTCCAGAACCTCGATGACCGAGGTCTCGGGTGGCAGGGCAAAGGCCGAGTCCTCGCGCAGGAGCTGTTCGGGAAAGTTGATGAACGCTTTGGTGTCGGGGCGGATGCCCGATCTGGCCAGGGTATAGCCGTCGGCAATGACCTGCCAGGTGGCCTGATTGGCATCCGGGAATTCGGCGCGTGCACACGAGGTGCTGTTTCTGAACAGCAGTTCATAGGCCCAGATATCCCGTCTGGCGGTGAAGATGGGTTGCCTTGCCACAAAAACGTTGGCGCAAGGTTGGGCTTGCGGAGATGTGGACGCCATCATGACTCCTCAGATCCGTTTGGATCGTCTGGATGATTGGATGTTTGGGATTTTTTGGCAGGCTTGGTCCGCCCCTGGACCAGGCAACCGATACCCGCCAGGATCAGAAGCCCGATAAGGGCCATGTTTTTCAGGTCTTCGAACACGGTGAGCAGAAGACCGCCGCCGATCAGAACGGCCAGGACCAGAATGCCGGTGAGCAGGGCATGTTTTTGTTCGCTGTTCATGGTTTCCCGGTGCGAGGGTTAGCGCCGTCCCCTGCCTCTGCCGCCACCGCGCCGTCCGCCGCCACCGAAACCCGAATTGCGGCCCCGGCTCGAGAAGACTCCGTTGCGATACAGCCAGTAAACGACATAAATGATTGCTCCGAAGATAACGAACCGCGGGAAGATGATCAATAGAATTATACCGATAAGCGCGACAACCGGATGGATACCCATGCGGTTCAGGAAATTCTGTATGGATCGCCAGATTGTGGAAGGATAGTGTTGGAAATTGTTGTATGGCATGTGATTCTCCATGATCTCCCGGTCTGGTGGACCGGTGAGGGTGATTGAAGGTGAAGAAAATATGGTTAGTTGATGCTAACTTTTTGGCGTTTGTCAACCACCTGTGTGGTTGATCAGTAGTTGAAAGGGCACATAATTATATGAATTTATTGCAAGATCAAGCCGGGTTCGTGCCGGTGGTTCATGGCAAGGGGCTTTTCTTCGTGGCCGATCCCCATGTGGCGGATGAGCCTCCTTTCGAGCGGGAGGGCGCGTACTGCAACCAGGTTCTGGAAAAAGTGCGGTTCTGTCTCCGGACCGCCTGTGATCTGGACCTGATTCCGATTTTTTTGGGAGACATGTTTCATTGGCCCGTGGATAACTCCGAAGCTGTGCTGGAAGAACTCGTTGCGATGTTCACCCCCCATCGTCCATGGGTATTGGTGGGCAACCACGACAAACACCTGGACGCCCGAACCATCACGCCCGATGTCTCTCTGATGCGGTTGCAGACACGCGGGGCGATTCGCCTCATCCATCGGCCCGGGCCGGTGTTCCGATTCAAAACAACGGACGAAACCGTGCTCCTGGGCGCTTCGCCGGACGGGTATCCCCTGCCGTCGTCCTTCACCGGCACTGAGAATGAAACCGTCATCTGGATCGGCCACCACAATGTCGCATTTGCGGATTTCAGGGACAAACCCGTACCCATCCGGGAAATCCCCGGTGTCCACTGGATGGTCAACGGCCACATTCACCGCCCCCAGCCCTCCGAGATCAGAGGCATGACCCGATGGGTCAACCCCGGCAACATCACCCGCCTGACCCTGACCACCTACACGATGAAGCGCAAGCCCACAGCCACCATATGGAGGCCCGGCTGCGACGATCTCGAGCGGGTGATCATTCCGCACCTGCCCATCGAGGATATTTTTCCGTTGTCTTTGGGGATGAAGATATAAGATAGGTGATGAAGATATAAGATATAAGATATAAGATATAGGATACAAGATATAGGATACAAGATATATGAAAGGACACGAAGACGTCATCCCGGACTTGATCCGGGATCCTGATGGCTTCGGACTCTGCTGCGTTTCTTCAGACGCACAAAAACCGGGGCAATGACACTCCCCGCCCCGGTTTTTATCCTATATCGTATATCCTTTATATCCTCTATCCGCGGCGCCCGGCGCCGCGCGTCGTTACAACGCCGTCGGATGCACCGTATCCCTCACCCAGAACATGAGGTCGTATTTTTCTTCCAGGGATTTCTTGAGCTGATTTTCCTCGGACTTGTCCATGTCGGCGATGCGGATGTACACGTGCCTGGTATCGGGACCGCCCTGGTCGTAGGAGGTCAGGATGCTGATGATACGGGCTTTGGAAGCGCGCAGGTCGTTTAGAACATCCTTGAGGGAGCCGGGGGTGTTGGGGAGTTTGAAGCCCAGCTGCACCCCGCCCTGGTAGACGCCGGTGATATCGATCATGACATTGAAGATATCCGTTTCCGTGATGATTCCCACGACCTTGTCGTCGTCATCGACAACCGGAAGCCCTTCGACTTTTTTCTCACGCATGACCACGGCGGCCTTTTCAACGGTGCCGCTTTCGTTCACGCAGAACGGATTTTTGGTCATGATGTCCTTGATCTTGATCTCGGACAGCAGGTAGTAGAGTTCGTGCACGTCCAGTGTGGTCGCTTTGGAGGGCGATGCCTCCTTGATGTCGCGATCGGTGATGATGCCGACCATCTTGCCGCTTTCGTCGACCACAGGGAGTCTGCGGATATTTTTTTCCTTGAGTATTTTGGACGCCTTCATCATGGACGTATCAGGGGTCACGGTGATCACGTCCCGGGTCATCCATTCGCGGATCAGCATGGTTGCCTCCTTGGTGAGCTGCAGGTTACTGGTTAGGTTCGATGTTTTCGAGTATATGAGAATGAAATTTCTATCGTTTGATGATAACTAGACCTTTTTTGTGTTTTCGTCAAAATGCTTTCGCGTCTGAAGAAGGCGTATGCGTTGTGGCGGATTCCATGATCTTCAAGGAGTTTGTGTGAGCATGTCATCCTCGCCTTCGGCACTGATCAAATCGCCGTACCGAAATATCTGGAAACTCTCATGGCCGCAAGTGGTCATGATGTTTTTCCATTTTACCATCGGTTTCGTCGATGTCTGGGTTGCCGGGCGTTTGGGCCGCGATGTCCAGGCCTGTATGGGGGTCATCACCCAGGCACTGTTCTTCTTTCTGGTTGTGGCCATGGCCTTTGCCAACGGCAGTGTGGCCGCCATCAGCCAGTCCGCCGGGGCAGGGTTGTTCAGACGTGTCCAGCGCTATGTGGGGCTGGGACTGGAGGTGGGTGCGATTCTCGGGCTGGTGCTTTTTCTGACCGGACTCCTGGCCCGGCCCCTTCTCTTCAGCGTGCTCAATATCCCCCAAGGCGTTGAGGAGGTGGCCCGGTATCTGTTCAACGTCTATCTGTTCATCCTGCCCGCCTATTATCTGTTCATCATCAGCAATGCCGTGTTTCGGGCCAGGAAGCAGGTCATGTGTCCCTTGTACGCCATGATTCTGGTAACCACCGTGAATACATTGGGTGACCTCGGGTTCGGCCTCGGTTATTTCGGACTCCCCGATCTGGGCTACAAGGGATTGGCCTGGGCCACGTTTTTTTCCGTGCTCACGGGAACGCTCTTCAATCTTCTGGTTCTGGCAAGGACCGGCGCTCTGGCCCGTAAAAGTTTTGCCCCCTGGAAATGGGTCCGGTGCGCCCTGCCGTATCTGTTCAAGGTGGCCTGGCCGGCAGGGTTGATGCAACTCATCTGGCACTCCGCCTATCTGCTGCTTTTTTCCATCACCGCGTCCCTGCCCACCGGGGAAGTGGTGGCCCTGGCCGGCATGAGCGCCGGGCTCAGGGTGGAATCTCTGTTTTTCCTGCCCGGGTTTGCCTTCAATTTTACGGCAGCCATTCTGGGAAGTATTTTAAATGCTCAAAGTGTTTCAATTT
>CAYWJL010000195.1:0-2167 GCA_964458145.1 uncultured Desulfovibrionales bacterium
CGTTCGGGGGGTCAACGAGTACAAGCAGCTCAAAACTCTCAAGTATCCCCTCAAGGTGGCCCTGTATTTCATTCTGGGCATCATGACGCTGATGATCATTCTGGGGGCCACGTGGTTCGGTTTCAGGCTGGCCAAGGAAATTTCAGCGCCCATCCAGGCCCTGGCCATCGGGACCAAGCGGATCGCGCGCGGGGATCTTGGCGTGCGTATCGATGACGAATCCGGCGACGAGCTGGGACTTCTGGTCCAGTCCTTCAACAAGATGGCCATGGATCTGGAAAACAGTCAGGTCGGGCTCAAGCTGGCCAAGGAACGCCTGGAGCGTCAGAACGCGGAATTGGAATCCAAGAGCCGGTATATGGTGGCTGTGCTGGACAACATCACGGCAGGGGTCATTTCCCTGGACGAACAGGGGCGGATCAATACCTTCAACAAGGCTGCCGAGACCATCCTGGGGATCAAGGCTTCCCTGGTCATGGGGAGTTCCCCGATCACGCTCCTGCAGGGAGAGTTCGCCCACATGGTCCAGGAGGTCCTGACCCAGTTGCAGGAGGTTCCCTCTTCCCAGTGGCAACGGCAGATCGAACTCAAGGTGGGAGATGCGGATGTTCGATTGCTGGTCAACGCGGTGGTCCTGCACCGCGAGGGGAGTGAAGATTCGGGGATCGTGGCCGTGTTCGAGGATATCACCGAGTTGGAAAAGATCCAGCGTATGGAAGCCTGGAAAGAGGTTGCCCGGCGCATTGCCCATGAGATCAAGAATCCCCTCACGCCCATCAAGCTCTCGGCCCAGCGGATCGAAAGCAAGTTCGCTCGAACGGTGACCGATCCCGTTCTCACCCAGTGTACCCGGTTGATCGTCCGGCAGGTCGAGCATCTTCAGTCAATGGTCAAGGATTTTTCGTCATTTGCCAAACTGCCCGAACTCCGACCCAGGTACGGGAATATTCTGGATGTCCTGGATGAGATCAAGGGGATTTTCGAGCAGAGTCACGGGCGGATAGCCTGGAGTCTGCAGGTCGATTCGGCGTTACCGGAACTCAAATTCGACCGTGAGGCCATGAAGCGGGTGTTCATGAACATTCTGCTCAATGCCGCGGAAATTCTGGGGTCTCAGGAGGATGGGAGAGTTGAAATCGCGGTCACCTATGTGGAGGCATTGCACCGGGTACGCATTCAGATTGCGGATAATGGTCCAGGGCTTTCCTCGGAAGAACGTTCCAGGATCTTCGAGCCCTATTTTTCCAGCAAACGAGGCGGCACCGGGCTCGGTCTGACCATCGTCAAATCCGTTATCGACGATCACCATGGCTATATCAGAGTTCATCCCAACAGCCCCAAAGGAACCGCATTTGTCATTGAACTGCCTGCCGGCAAGGAGCAGGCCAGATGGAGTCGTCCCGCATGAGTGAAACAATTCTGATCATAGACGATGAAGAGGATATCCGTTTTTCCATGCGCGGCATTCTCGAGGATGAGGGATACGAGGTCGTGGATGCCGAGGATGGGGAAACCGGTCTGAACGTGTTCCTGGAGGTGGAACCCGGTCTGGTTTTTCTGGATATCTGGCTACCGGGTACGGATGGGCTGACTGTTCTCGAATCCATGCAGGCCAAAGCCGGAGATGTTCCCGTTGTCATGATTTCCGGGCATGGGACCATCGAGACCGCCGTGGGCGCGATCAAGAAAGGGGCTTTTGATTTCATCGAGAAACCCCTGTCCCTGGAAAAGGTGGTGGTCACGGCCAAAAAGGCCCTGGAGTTTCGCATTCTCAAGGAGGAAAACAGGGATCTGCGTTCGCGTATCAGCCAGCGCCATGTGCATGAGATCACGGGAAATTCCGGGCCGGTGATCCGTCTCAAGGAGATGATCGATCAGGTCGCGCCCACGGATGCCTGGGTGCTCATCACCGGTGAAAACGGGACGGGCAAGGAGATCGTTGCCAGGTCCATCCATGCCAAGAGTTCGCGTGCGTCCAGGGCCATGGTTGCGGTCAACTGCGCGGCCATTCCCGAAGAACTTATCGAGTCGGAGCTGTTCGGTCACGAAAAGGGCTCGTTCACCGGGGCGGACAAGTCCAAAAAGGGCAAGTTCGAGCTGGCTGACAGGGGAACCCTGTTTCTGGACGAGATCGGGGACATGAGTCTCAAGACCCAGGCCAAGATAC
>CAYWJL010000195.1:2177-4915 GCA_964458145.1 uncultured Desulfovibrionales bacterium
GGCGGGTCGGTGGGAGCAAGACCTTGCGGGTGGATGTGCGGGTGGTGGCGGCTACCAACGAGGACCTGGCCGACGAGATCAAGGAAGGGCGGTTTCGCGAGGATCTGTACTACCGGTTGCGGGTTTTTCCCCTGGAGGTACCTCCCCTCAGGGAGAGGCAGGGGGATATCGTGCTCATCCTCAATGAATTCATGGATGCCATGGTCAGGGAGCACGGATTCAGGCCCGTGCGGTTTTCCGATGATGCCCTGTCCGTGTTGCAGAGCTATTCCTGGCCCGGCAATGTCCGGGAACTCAAGAATTTTGTGGAGAGGATCTTCATCCTGTATCAGGGGCAGGTGGTGACCGCCTCCATGCTTCCGGGCGAGTATCGGCAATCCCGGGCGATCACGCCGGCATTGTCAGGTTCGGATACCGCTGCAAAGGAGACGCTCGCAACGGATTTCAAGACCGCGCGCAACGAGTTTGAAATCCACTATCTCAAGCAGATGCTCACCGAGTGCAACGGCAACATCACCAAACTGGCCGAAACCATTGGGCTGGAACGGAGCTATCTGTACAGGAAACTGAAGGCGTACAAGATCAGTCCTTGAAGGAAAACGTGTCTGTTTCAATATATCTGTCATGCATTGTGGAGGGGAAATGAAAAAAATTATCAAGGTCGAAATGTATCATGATGGAGAATTTTACTGTGCTAAGTGTGTTGACTTCGATATTTTTACCCAAGCATCAACGCTTGACGAATTGGTTGCGAACATCAAGGAGGCCGTTGTTCTTCATTTCGAGGACGAATCATTGGAACTGGAAGGCTTTGACCGAAATCCTTCCCTTTTTTCAATGATGGAACTGGGTGAGATCCATGTCTGAAAAGCTTCCGGTAGTTTCCGGAAAAGCGTTGATCGTGATGCTTGAGTCCCTTGGATATGAAATTGTGCGCCAACGAGGCAGTCATGTTCGTTTGGTGAAGGTGACTCCCGCAGGCAATCACAAGATTACCATTCCCAACCACAATCCTGTGGCCAAGGGGACTTTGGCTGATATCCTGACCAAGGTTTCCATGTGGTGTCAGATGGATAAACGGGAAATCATCGCACTGCTTCGTTCAAACATGTAAATTGCCGGCCATTCTCCTTCCTTTCACACTGCAGCAATCTGATCCCCATGCCGTAGTCCGCTGTCAGGGAATGGACGAGGTTTCTGATCCAGAGAACCTGGCCGAGATAGAAGACGTGTTCTTTCAGACATTGCTGCCCTTGGATCGCTTCTCCGCAGAGGCGCAGTATCAGGGTTTGTGAGAGTCCTATGCGATAGCCGGTTTCCAGATAGAGGCCAACGTCGCAGACATTGTACATCACTCCCTGAAAGGCGAAATTGGTGGGATGTTCGATGACCGAAACCGGCACGTGGCAGCTGCAGCGATCCCATATTCGGGGTGTTTTTTGGGTTTGTCGGGTCATTGTTTCTCGGCTGGTTAGTGGGTGGAGGACAGTCTACCTCGTTTGATGGCTTCCTGTTCATGGGCCTTGAGTTTTTCGAACCGGCCGTTGGTGATGCCTGGGTCGTCTTCCCACCTGCCGTGTCGGGACAGGATGCGAACCACAAGAAGGATGATCGATCCTATGAGGGTATACACGGCGATGTTCATGGAGACCTCCCCGGTTATCGGCTGAACAGGTGACGGATGATGCCAAGAAAGAACTGTGCCGAAATCCGAACCTGTTGACGTTATTTGTCTTTTTGCAAATATTTGGTGTGTTGTCCTGGATTGTCGGACAATTGTTCTCCTTGTTGTGGCTTCGTTTCCACAAAAGAGGGATTGGGCGGGAAGGAACCACAAAAAAGCCGTTTTGCTCAACGCAAAACGGCTTTCAGGGATCGGGATGACCGGATCGGTACCATTACCGGCCCGGAATCGTTCCTCTTTCCTTACTTGGTCTCGGTGGGTTCCTCCGGTTCGGGTTCCCATTTTGGTTCCACAATGATTACAGCCTCTTCGGTGGTCGTTGCCACGGATGTCGGGGTGGCCGGCTGGAGGGCCGTGCCCGATACTTCGAGGAGAAAAATGACATCTCCGCGCTGGACTTCCTTGCTCGATTCCTCGATTTCAGCCAGACACAAGGAGCCCATGGATGCCTGCTCGGCCCGGATTGGTTCCTCGAGAGACTGGATGATCTTGCCCCACCCGATGATTTTCAGAAAATCGGGGCCGTCGCCCTCGATACGTTCGGCAACGAGAAAATAGGCCGGGGTACTGATGGTTTGGGCCGAGAACAGGCGTACGGACATTCTGTCTTTCATGCTTGCGATGTCTCTGTCGTCCTCCAGCCGTACGATCTGGCCGGCCAGAATCTTTTCAGGAACAAAAACAGCGTTGAACTCCGCCTGCTGGCGATAATCACCGGTTTGCGGATCAGGCGTTTTGCGCACTGCACCCCTGGTTTCAAGGAGCTTCGAGGGATTCAGGGTTGCCCGGGGAGAGATGATGCCATGAACCAGCGGGGCGAGTCGGACGAATTCCGTTCCGATTCTGTCCATGGCCCTGCTCGAGGCCTCGCTCCAGTAGAGTTGTGTGAAATCCGGATGTGCTTTTACCTCGAACCGGGTGAGGGAAACCTCGACCTTGGCTGATTTGATGATGGGTTGGGCAGATTTACCCGGCATGAAATGGGTCTGGGAAACAGGTTCGGGCGTGCCGGCAGTGATGAGCAAAAAAAGAGCAAGAACGACAATCCGTACCA
>CAYWJL010000196.1:0-3920 GCA_964458145.1 uncultured Desulfovibrionales bacterium
ATCCCGGCCTGCGCCGGGATGACGTGCTTACGACATCCGTTTCAACCCTGCTGAAGAGATACAGAAATTTTAGAGATTTGGAAAATTATAGCGATTTCAGGTGGTTTCGATGCTTGGCTTATTCGGGCAGCAGGGTTTGGAGGTGGTCGAGGGCTGTTCGTCCGGCTTTGCCCATGTCCCTTGAATAGTCGTTGACATAAGCCTGAATGTGATCATCCAGCGTGGTTTGATCCATCTCCTGGGCAAGACTGCGCATAAACGGGTTGATGGGCGCCCGGTGGGTCGAAGCATGGTCAAGGCTGGTGCGGATCTGGTGTTCGATCTGGCCGGCGTGAAGAGAGTATCGATCGAGAGCATCGTTTTGCACAATGATCGCGCCAAGGGGCAGGGGGAGACCTCCGCTGATCTCCTGCCACCATTTCCCGAGATCGAGAAGCAGGTCAAGTCCGTAGTCCCTGTAAACCAAGGCTGTCTCGTGGATGAGCAGGGCCGCATCAACGGGCTTGTGTCGCAGAGCGTCGATTTCCCGATCAAACGTCATGGGGATCGGCTCAACGTCGTAGTCAAGGGCAGCCTCGAGAAGGCACATGGCCGTGGTGAGCATGCCGGGAACCGCGATCCTTCGGGGGCGATGCACACCCGGCAGTGCGACCAGTTTAGGGCCGTGTTCGAGACCGAAAGCCCCCCCGCACGCAAGAAGAGTATACTCGGGTGCCAGTTTCAGCGCCTGCACAGCGGAAACCTTGACGATATCGAAGCGTCTTTGTTCCGCGGCCTCGTTCAGGTTCTGGATGTCCTGCCAGTAGAATCGTGACGTGAGGCCGGGAAGGTCGGGCACGAGTCCCAGGACCCAGGAACCGTAAATGAAGGTATCGTTGGGGCAGGGGGACAGGGCAATGGTCAGGGTATTCGTGCTCATGCGGTTTTTCGTGGCGTCTTTGTTGCGAAAAGTGCCGGGAGAACCTTGCCGAGGCGGTCAAAGGCCTTGTCGATGCGCCATGTTTCCTTGTTCCGGGGGCCGACCTTGTTGGAAACGGTCCGGATTTCCAGAAAGGGCATCGGATGGGTGGCACAGGCCAGGGCCAGGGAAAAGCCCTCCATGTTTTCGATGCCGCCTTTGTAGATGGTTTGCAGAAAAAGGGCTCGTTCTTTCGTGGAGGTGACGCCGGCCACGGTGATGAACGGGAGTCTGGTCATGGACGCGGGCAAGGCAATGTGCATGGCCTCGGCGTTCTGATCGGGATCCATGTCCACCGTGTCCCAGATGGCGTCGTGTCCGGTATGGCCCTGGGGAAATCCCAGTGCCTGGGCATGGACGCATCCCTGATTTTTGATACCTATCTCCGGCCATATTTCACGGGTGGCCACGGCCCAGCCTCCGAGATCCGCCTCCTGAAGATCATAGCTCCCACCTATCCCCAGGCTGATCACCCCCTTGAGCGCCGGGTAGGTAGCGAGTACCTTTCCCAGGACAAGAGCCGCGTTGATGGGACCGATCCCGGTTATCACCTGCAGGCAGGGGCGGTGGTGAATGCTGATCTCGGACCATTGACCGTCCTTGATCCCCACATGCGCGGGGCCGAGACATGCCCGGGATTCCCGGGCCGTGGCAAATACGACGGCAATCAGGATGGTCGTTCTCCCAGTCGTGGGGGAAGAGGGCTGAGGGCGGAAAGGGAATGCCTGCCGCAGATCCGCCGTATGTAGCGCACGTAGCTGCAGAGACGAGGCATGCCTTGTCTCACGGCGATTCCGATTGGTTCGTCAACAAGGAACGTTCGGACTTCTCCTGCTGGACAAGAACTCGGACTGACGGCTATGGGGACCCATGCACATTGACTGGTCGTTACTCTTGAGCGCATTGGGATTGGCCTTCATCATCGAAGGAACCCCCTATTTCCTGTGGGCCGAAAAAATGCCCAAGGTTCTGAAGCTCCTCGCCCAAAGTCCCGCCTCCGGCCTGCGCCGTCTCGGCATCACCGCCATCCTGGCCGGTCTTCTTCTCATTTATATAGCCCGTAGCTGATTCCGACGGTCACCCCTGTTCGCCGGGTTTTTCGGCCGTATGCAGGTAGACGATCCCCGAGCTCAGGGGCTGGTACATGATCCGTCCGAATCCTGCCCGGGAAAGTTCCCGGGCCAGACTGGGCGCATCGGGAAAGGCCTTGATGGTTTCCGCCAGATACCGGTAGGCTCCCGGGTCTCTGGAGACGATCCGACCCACAAGGGGCAGGACCTTGTCCAGATAGAAATTGTACAATCCTCCCCAGATTCTTTCCCTGCCCGTACCGAATTCCAGAATACTCAGCTTGCCGCCCGGTTTGAGGATGCGCAGGATTTCCGCGTAGGCCGCAGATCTCGGCGTGATGTTTCTGATGCCGAAAGATATGGTCACGCTGTCGACACTTTCCGCAGGCAGAGGCAGCACACGGCCGTCACCCAGGACCGTTGTGATCGCCCTTGCGTGGTGTTCGGGGATTTTGCGCCGACCGTGGATGAGCATGGAGGCGGAAACATCCATGGCAATGATCTTCACCTCGGGGTACCGGCGCAATGTCTCGAGGCTCACGTCCATGGTCCCGGCTGCCAGATCCAGGACACGGCCGCCACGGGGAACCCGCAAGCCTTTGACCTGACGTTTGCGCCAGTACACGTCCTGTCCGACACTTAAAAAATGATTCAGAAAATCGTACCACCGCGCAATGGAATTGAACAATGAGGCGATGGGATTGTTTTCGCCGGGCCGTTTATTCACGATATACGTCTCCTACTCGGTGGGAAGGGGGCGGGTGTCTGCCACGTCCGCCCTCGAGGCAGCAACGGTATGCAGTACCTCCCCATAGATGGTGGCGAAATGTTCGGAAAAATTGGTGGGAGAAATCCTGCCCACTTCGATGAATTTGACCATGATTTCCTTGGTCACCTGCAGGGCCTGCTGTTCGGTCTTGTCCATGGCATGCTCCAAAAGTGAAAAAACCGCCCGGCCGGGAAATGGGTTTGACCAACACGGAACAAACGAGCACCGGGCGGTAAAAGAGAAATAACCGTGGAGCCATCCCCCTTTTGGCCGGGAATGCATAGCATGGACCCTTTCGCTCGTCGAGCTCTTCCATGGGGCGTCACAGGGCTGATTTGTTCTCATGGCCGGCATGCCCCGTTCTGGGAGCATTGAAACTCCCTCGCCGGCCTCTTCCTGGTACGTGTACAAGAACAAATGTGCCTTGGGGGCGTCATTGCGAGGGAGCTTATCGCCTGAAAGAAAGAAGCAGATGCATGGATCCATGCATCTGCTTCTCTGGGTTTGATGAGTGTCGGAACGGCTTGTCAGGATTTAGCGTTGCATCAATGCGACGATCTCTTCCCGGATGACCTTTGCGGCGGCTGCGGGGATTTCTCTGGAAAGACTCGCCCGGACATCCTCCTTGATGGCCTGGAGATCTTCCGCTGTAACCAGGGATGCTGCGATCTCGTCGATGCGTGCCTGGTATGTGGAAGATGATTCGGCCGTGGCCTGCCTGAGATCGTCCATGGCTTTGCCGAGTGCGGTTCTTTCCGCTTCCCAGGCATCCATGCTTTCCTTGATCTTCTGCCGGATATCCTCGCGGATTTCCCGGACCAACCCCTCTTTGTCCAGGGGTTCCGGCTGTGGTATGGCCTGCAGGGCGTCCATGTCCGCGCGCAAGGCGACACGTTCGGTTTCCCAGGCATCCATGCCTTGCTGCACTTTCTGCTGAAGGTCCTGGCGGATATCACGAACAAGGGCCTGGCTGTCCAGGGGTTCAGGACGGGGGATGGCCCGGAGGGCATCTATATCCATACGCAATGCGACACGCTCGGCTTCCCATGCGTCCATGCCTTCCTTGACCTTCTGCCGGATATCCTCGCGGATTTCCCGGACCAACCCCTCTTTGTCCAGGGGT
>CAYWJL010000196.1:4020-4894 GCA_964458145.1 uncultured Desulfovibrionales bacterium
TCCGGCTGTGGTATGGCCTGCAGGGCATCCATGTCCGTGCGCAAGGCGACACGTTCGGTTTCCCAGGCATCCATACCTTGCTGAACTTTCTGCTGAAGGTCCTGGCGGATGTCCTGAATCAGGGCCTCCCTGTCCAGGGGTTCAGGCTGAGGCACGGCCTGCAGAGCATCCATATCCGTGCGCAGGGCGACACGTTCGGTTTCCCATGCATCCATGCCCTGCTGCACCCTTTGCTGAAGATCCTCGCGGATGTCTCGCACAATGGCCTGGGTGTCCGGGGCTGCCGGCATGTTTTCCGCCACTGAGGCGGTGATTTCTTCCTTGACCATGGCGGAGATCTCTTCGGAGGAGGGCACATCCAGCGCGTCGAGTTTTTCCTGAACGAGCTCTCTGGTCGTTGCGCGGATCTGGTTCGTCACGTTTTCGGAGATGTCATCGAGCAGACTTCTGCCCTGGTCGCTTGCCTGGAAGAACGATGTCAGCATGGCAAACATGGCTGCCTGATCAGGCTCCTGTGGCCGCGCTTCCAGAAGGGCAACGCGTTCCCTGAGTTCCTGGAGAAGAGCCGTGTCGACGGGCTGGTCGTGGGACATCTCCCGAGGCTCGACACTTTTGGGTTCGGTCGGCTGTTCGACCTCTGGTTCGACTGGCTGCCTGTCTTCGGTTGTCGGTTTCAGAGGGGCTGTGGTACAAGGTTCTTCCTCGATTTGTGAGGCAGCAGGCGATTGTGCCTCGAAGATGTCTTCTTCCGCGGGTGTGGTCGGCGGTTCTTGGGGCATCTCAGGACGTTCGGCAGGTTCGTCCTGATCGTCCGGTTCCTCGGAGGAGAGCATGTCCGCGAGTTCGGGTTCCTCTTCGACCGGGCTTTCCTGGG
>CAYWJL010000197.1:0-1635 GCA_964458145.1 uncultured Desulfovibrionales bacterium
AAGCCGCAACCATCGATAACCTCGGGGGGCCGGATTTTCTTCGCCAGACGCTGGAGATTTACGAGAAACTCGTCGACTGAGCACGAATATACCCCACCCATTCGCGTGTAGAGTCCGGGATGACGTGGTGTCGACCTCCGACATCCGTCATCGGTCCTCTGACTGCGCACTGTGCACTGCGCACTGCGCACTTTTCCGTTCCTCCCGTCTCCCGCCTCCCGTCTTCCGTCTCCCGTCTTCCCTTTCTCCCGTCTTCCCCTCCTGCGCACTGCCACCTGCGCACTGCGCACTCTCCCCCCCCCTTTTTCTTGTTTTTTATCCCTTCCTGTGAAATAGTCCGACTATCACGTTGTATCCTTTCAATCCATTCCACTGTTGCCCTTGGGGAGAGATACCATGCATTCCAGATCACTGGTCCGCTTTGTCATGCTACTGGTCTGTCTGTGGTTCATCACGGCTTGCGCCCATACGGGATCGCGCAAGGATCCCACCGCGATCATAACCACCGAGGCATTCAACTTTTTCAACGGGGAGTATGAAAACACCCCTCTCATGCGTAAACATCCTCCGACCTCCGTTGCCGTGGCCCCTTTTCTCAAGGCGGACCCCAGCGCATGGTCCATCGATCTGGACGACGAAGACCCGGCCTCCATCGTTCGCAAAGGGATGTACAACCATGTTTCATCCCTTCCGTTCAAGGATCTGGAGATCTATGAAACCGATCTCAGGTTGAAAAACGCCGGATTGGACACTCCGGAAAAGGTCAACGAACTTCTTCAGACCGACCCCAAAAAGCTCAAATCCATCCTCGGGGTCGACGCCCTGGTGACCGGCGACATCACCCATTTCGACCGGTTGTTCGCCGGGATCTTTTCTCAGATCGCCGTGGGATGCGAAGTGCGCATGTGGGATCTGTCCTCGGGCAAACTCCTCTGGCGGGCCAAGAACGTGAGCAGGGCCACTGCCGGCGGTGTATCCCTGACCCCCATCGGACTCGCCATGAGCGCGGTGGCGTCCCTGTGGAATCTTCGGGAAGAGGCCATGCTCGAGCAGAACGACAATCTGTTCCGGGAAATCGTCAGCAGCATCGCACTTCCTGAATCCGTGCTGGCCAGCCGTCAGCCCATTCCACGCATCGATCTGTTCACCTGCATGAACGCCGGCCATCCCTTTACTGCGGGTCAGTCCGTCGCCTTCAGACTCATCGGGGATCCCGGAGCCAAGGCCTATGTGGATCTTGAATCCTTCCAGTCGGGCATCGAGCTTTCCCCTGTGTCTGCCGCGGTCAAGGCCGCACTCTGGGACGACATCCTCGAAGAAATCAAGAACCAGTATGTGGAAACCGGCCACGAGCTCACCCCCGAGCTTGTGGCGGCCATTGAAAAGGAACTCGGCAACCGGGAAATCTACGAAGGCACGTATGTGGTCGACCCGGACAGACAGGCCTACGGGCTCATGCCCAAGGGCTATCTGGTCTCCACGGCCGGCACCCAGGCCACGCGTCTGGATGCTGTCCACCTGGTGGATATCGACTCCAAACCACCGGAGATTCCTGCAGGCCTGGCCGCATCTCCGTTGAACGCTGACAAATGTTACCGGAGGGAAACTCCACCTGGAAATCCCCCTGGACAACAT
>CAYWJL010000197.1:1645-4888 GCA_964458145.1 uncultured Desulfovibrionales bacterium
CATCTCCGTTGAACGGGAAGATCGAGCTGACCTGGACCAGATCGGACGAACCCGACATCACGTCCTATGAAATCTGGACCAGCGCCACCCCGAAATCGGGTTTCGTCCTCCTGGGCAAGGAAGAGTCCAACCGGTACATGCTGCAGGACATGGCCAATTTCGACCCGGTCTATGTGAAAGTCCGCGGCATGGACAGGGCCGGCAATGAAGGCGCGTTCACGCAGGCCGTCAAGGGTGTGGCGCTGCCCCATCCGGAACTCTACTCCTTTACCCAGCCCGGCCCGGTGCTGGGCGGGACCGTCACCGGATCCATCCTGCTGCGTGCGGCCAAGGGGCCCTTTGTGGTGGAAAAAGACATGGTCGTCGGACCGGGCGGCAACGTGTATGCGGAACCGGGAACCACCATTCTCTTCAGACCGGACACGGGTCTCACCGTGAACAAGGGCGGCCTCTTTCTCTACGGCCGGGCCGACAAGCCCGTGATACTCGGGCCTGAAACACCCTCAGCCCCTTCCGGAAGTTACACGGGCGTGGTCATGCATGATGTCCCGGCCGGGGTACTGACCCATGTCCGCATCACCAGGGCAGCCACGGGCCTCAAACTCGTCAGGTCTTCTCCTTCCATCTCCCATACGGAGATCACGGGGAGTTCCCAGGCAGGAATCGACCTGGGTGACGGAGCCGGGCCCGAGATGACCGGATGTTTCGTGCACGACAACCAGGGCATGGGCGGCATACTCATTGCCGGAGAAGGGGTTGCTCCCAAAATTCACGGGAACATCTTCGAAAACAACACCCCCTTCCAGGTCCAGAGCTTCGTTCCCGTGCAGATCGACCTGCGCAACAACTTCTGGGGCAGCCCCGAGCCGTCACCGGACCTTTTTCTGGGCGAAGGCTTGCGCATCGAACCGGTACTGCCGGAACGGCCCTGATCACAGGCATCGAATCACGAACCATGTATCTCACCTCATCGGGGGGACTCCATGAGACCATATCGCTTACATCCGACATTGTTGGTATTCGCCGCTTTCTTCCTGTTCGCCGCCCAGGCCCTGGCCATCGGCCCCCAGGGTTCGGAACAGATAGGCGAATACGGGTACATTGACTGGGAATCCATGCAGGTTCGGGCTACCGGACTCGGAACGCAGCCCATGCCAAAATTCTGGCCCGGGGTGCCGCCAAAGTGGTTGCCCAGCGCAATCTGCTTGAAGTCGTCAAAGGCGTCCACATCGACTCCGAGACCACGGTCAAAAACTACATGGTCCAGGACGACACCATCGTCACCAGGATCAAGGGCGTGATCAAGGGAGCGCGGATCGAAAAGTATACATTTGACCAGGATGGTGCCTGTACAGCCAGCATCAGCATGCCCCTGACCGGAGAACTGAGCAGTGTCATCCTTGCGGATATCCCGGCGCCCCGGCCCATGCAGCCCGCTCCCGGTGCGAACATCTCCCTGGCATCCCAGGTTGCCCAGCTGGAGAGCCGGGTCGCAGCCCTGGAACGACACGTCAATTCCCTGCAGAAAATCCGTTTCGAACCGGAAGAGCTTTCCAGCCTCCTCCTCCAGCTGGTAACCTTGCTGACCCGGAATCAAACCTTCGATCTCCAGCCCGTGGCCCTGACCACCTCCGGCAAGATCAAGGAACTCGAGGACAACCAGGCCAAGATCCTGGCCAGATTGGCCACCATCTCCAAACGGCTGGCCACCATCGAGGGAACAGGGGGCGCTGCTCCGGCACCCTCGACCGCTGCGCCTTCAGGCAACGCGGCCGGGTACACCGGATTGGTCATCGATGCACAGGGCATCGGCTTCAAACCCTGCTTGCGCCCCAAGATCTTCGGTAAAAGCACATTGATCTATCCGGGCTCGTATGTGGACCGACACACGGCCGTTCGTCAGGGATATGTGCGGTTCTATCGTGACGTCCGCCAGGCCCAGCAGTCCCCGCTGGTCGGCAGGCTGCCGCTCACAGTCAAGGTGGCCAAAACCTTCAAGGGAAACCGTACCCTGTTCCTCCCGGAAGGAGCGAGCGGGGAACTCCTGGGTATCATCGGGGACAGGGACAACTTCCTGTCCAAGTGCAAGGTCGTCATCGTTTTCTAACGACGATCCCACAACGTTTCAGACCAAGTCAGCCGCGCCCTTGTGGGCGCGGCTGACTTGGTCTGAAACTACAGCAACCACCATCCTTTTCCACCGGAACCGTTCATGAATCTTCGCAGCGAAACCTTTCGCGCCTACAGAACTACCTATGCCCACCATGAGGAACACATGTTCCAGGTGGTCGTGGAACAGACGGACCTGTGCATAATCTGCCACCGGGATCTGCGTGAGCCCGTTTTCGATCATGTGCACGCCCTTCGCGGTCAGATCATGGCCTATGCCCAACTCCATCCGGCCTTTCTGACATCCCTGACCCCTCTGCCCCTGGAAGCGGAAGGCCCGGCACTTATCACATCCATGCTCGAGGCGGGGGCAGCCATGCAGGTCGGTCCCATGGCCGGTGTGGCCGGAGCCATCGCCCAGAACGTGGCCGACACCTTCGGTCCGGAGTGTGGAGATATTCTGGTGGAAAACGGGGGCGACATCTTCATCCGCTCGAGTATCCCCCGAACCATAGGCCTGCTCCCCGATCCGAACCACGAAATGACCTTGGGGCTTTCTCTGAAACCCGAAGACTTCCCCTGCGCGGTCTGCGCGTCATCGGCCTCCATCGGCCATTCCCTGAGTCTCGGCAAAGGAGATCTGGTGGTGACCCGGGCCCGTTCAGGCGCACTTGCCGATGCCGCGGCAACCAGATTGTGCAACGAGCTCAAAACACGCAAGGACCTGCGAAAGGTCCTTGGATTGGCGGATGCATTCCGCACAAAGGGATTATTGGGAGTCCTGGCCCAATGCGAGGGACAGATAGGTATCAGGGGAGAGATGGAGCTGGTGGGGCTGGGGTGAAGGGGCTAAAGCCGGTGACACAAAAGACTGTATGGTAAAATCGTAGGGGCGGACCTGTGTGTCCGCCCGTTCGTTCCTCGTCTTCTATTTTCTGTCGCCTACCACCTGGCAATATCCTCACGAAACATCTCATACAAATCATCGAACACCACCGGAATCCGCTCGTGAAAACTGGCCAGCATGGGGAGCATGATCTGACGAATCTGGGGATGGGCGGGCGATGAGCAGCGCAGCTTGAAAATATGCCGCCACTCCCTGAGATTGGCCGTGACCACGATCTCGGTCTTCAG
>CAYWJL010000198.1:0-257 GCA_964458145.1 uncultured Desulfovibrionales bacterium
TCACTTTTCGAGTCGAATTTTCCTTCTTGACGTCATCCCGGCGAAGGCCGGGATCCTGATGGCCAGGGGTGAGGCTGAAACGTCCAAGCACTCCCAAACCAGGGGAGATCCCGGATCAAGTCCGGGATGACGTTCTTTTGGCCACCCTACAGCCGACATCCTTTATCCTTAAACCCCGGTCCTCCGGACCACCCCCCACTTCCTCATCTGCCACCGCCGCAAAACCTCGCCCGCTTTCGCCGGCGCGGGCGGCTTCC
>CAYWJL010000198.1:267-4868 GCA_964458145.1 uncultured Desulfovibrionales bacterium
TTTGTTATATGTCCATCCTACATCCTTTATCCATCCTACATCCTACATCATTTATCCTTTATCCTTCATCCTTCATCCCCGCCCCTCTGGACCGCCCCTTACTTCTTCATCTGGTTGAGCATCTGCAAAATCTGATCGGTTGTGGTCACCACCTTGCCATTGGCCTGGAACCCCTTCTGGGTCAAAATCATGTTCACGAACTCGGTGGCCATGTCCACGTTGGACTGCTCGAGGGATTCGGAAGATATGCCGCCAAGCCCGTCAAGGGCCACGGATTCGAGACCGAACCGGGCATTACCGCTGCCTGCCAGTCCCAATTGCATGCCGCCGCATCCGGGAGTTTCGGAAAAAAGGTTCCCGCCTTCACGACTCAGATCGAAGGGATTCTGGCAATTGGCCAGGGCTAAGGCATAGAGGCTTCTGGTCTGACCATTGGAATACTGACCGGTGAGAACCCCGTCGCTATCCACGGAAACCGTCAGCAGGCTGCCCTCGGGATACCCGTTCTGATCCTGATTCAAGGTGGCCGAACCGGCGTTGTAACTGGTGGATGCCGTCACGAAACGGCTCGGGCTGGTCAGCATGTCGAGCATCTGCAAGGCTGCATCCGGGTCATCGGCAGGAATGTCGGCTGCCGAAAGACCCGGGTCCGCAATCTGGGGGGAGGTGTCCGTAATCCCGAAATTCACCTCCATGTTTCCCGCTGCCGCTTCCTCACCCGCAAACTGGGGCGCACAAAGAAAATAGCCCTGATCCGACATGGAAGCAGCCGTCCAGTTGGAAAGATCGCTCAAGTCACTGCCAGTGCCGGGGGTGAAGGCGGACTGATTCAGCAATTCCCCCGAGGCATCAAAGGTCATCGTACCCATCATGAGCATCCCGGCCTTGGAACTTCCCACGGCAGCGGCTCGGCCATCATCGGCAGGATCCATGGCCAGCATGTATTCCCAGAGCATGGTTCCGCCAAGTTCTCCCCCCTGACTCGGCGTGTACACAGGGTCGAAATACGCGGTCAGGGTATGGGCGTCACCAGCCTGATCATAAACGCTCAGGGGCGAGGCATAGGTGTAGAGGCCCGGATCGATGGGCTCGCTGCTCTGTCCATCCCATTGCTCGAACATGGCAAAGGCTGGACTTGTACCTGCGGGGACAGCAGCGGCCAGATCGGGAGCCTGGGAATCCAGGTTGACCATCATTTCCATCAGGCTGGTTCTCTCGGGCATGGAGACAAAACCTTCCCCCACCCCCGAACTGAGCTTGACGTCGGTCAGGGCTGAAAAATCGATGGTCTCGGAAACATTGGATCCAAGGGTTCCATCAGCCGTCACGGGAGTGGGATCGGTATGGGTGGTAACCGCATATCCCTGGACAACGCCGCCGGCCGGGTCTTTGAGGAAACCGTTTTCATCGAACCTGAAAGATCCGCTGCGCGTATAGAATCGTTCGGTGCTTCCTTCGGGCGAAACCACGAAAAACCCGTTCCCGCCGATGGCAAGGTCCGTGGATTCCGTACCGGGAGCAAGGGCCCCGGTGTCGAAATCCGTTATCAGATCGGCCAGCTGAACGCCCTTGCCCACCTGGGCAACCCCGCTGCCCGTGACCACGCTGTCGTTTAAAACATCGGCGAAATGAATGGAGTCGCGCTTGTACCCGGTCGTGCTCACATTGGCGATATTGTTGCCGATGACGGACATGCCCTGGCTGAAGGCCTGAAGTCCCGAGGCGGCTGTGTAGAGGCTGCCGATGGCTGTCATGCTCGATGCTCCTTTCTATCATGGGAAAATTTTTCCGCGTGTTCTGCCGTATCTCAGGCAAAGCATGAGCTGTGCCAAAAAAAAGCCCCAAAGGATTTCATCCCCTGGGGCTGTGAAGCCGATCTGCACATTTCGACTTACTTTTTGGTCTTTCCCATATCCTCGGGAGAATCGAGCAGCGGGAGTTCGTAGGTTTCAATGCTCTGACCGGAACGAACAGTGATGGACATCTTGTGGATGCCCTTGTTTCCTGGAAGATAGATATAGCCCATACGGGTATAGGAAGGCGGGATCGGGGTCGCTTTCCAGGCGTACTGAGAAAGTTCCTGTTTGATGGTCCGCTGAAGCTTGGCCTCGGCCTCGGGCAGGGAACCGGCGGCAAAGGCAGCTCCGCCCACAGCCGCACCCATGCCGGCACCGGCAAGCACGTTGTCACCGGTGAACATGGAGATGATCGCTCCGAGCCCGCCGCCAAGGGCTGCACCAAGCCCGCCGGACTTGAGAGCGTTTTTGGCAGTCTGCTTGAAGGTTTCCGAGGCGAACACAAGCCTGACCGCCTCGTCTGTGGAATAGGCCAGATAATCCCCGTCAGAGCCCACACCGCGGATTTCCTCGAGCAGCACCTTGGGCTGGGACTGACCGATATTCTTGAATACAAGAAAGACCGGCTCGAGATCGGCCTTGCTGTAATCGAGCCCCTGACCGGAATACACGTATTTGATGGCTGCAATATCCCATTGAGGGGTCTTGACGGCATCCTGAACCTGGGAAGGATCCACGACCTTGCGCGGCTGGGGAAGGGGATGGGTCGGGGCGCAGGCAAAAAGCGGGGCCAAAAAAAGAACGACCAATACAATGAGAAGTCTGGATTTCATACAAGCTTCCTCCTGATACTCGTTTTGTGTGCGCGTGACGTGTCGAACGCGGGAACGGTACGTGTCAAAGAAGTCGGCGGGTTGCGAACCGCATGCGGCCACCGAGACCTATGACTCTCTGGCCGCTTTCCACCGAGACACGGGGGCAATGGTCACCACGCCCTGTTCATCGATCCGAACCACACTCTGCAGTTCGAGTTCCTGCAAACTCGCCTCGAGCATCTCTTCGCTGGAATTCCATTTGGTCACAAGAATCTCCCTGGTCACGGGCTCGCCGCATTCTTCAAAATGGTCGAGCAGAATATACAGGGAAACGGCCTCTACAGAAAGCCCCAGTTCAAAAATCACATTATCCATATAGCTATCAATCCTTTATGCCATGTTGTCTCAAACTTCGAATCATGCATCCCACACATGCGCCCGCAGCGTTGGCCAGGGCATCGGCCACCTCCCCGGATCTTCCGATGGCCATGACGTGCTGGCCCCACTCGAGGAGCGCTCCAACTCCCATCAAAAAACCACAAAAAACAAGAGAGCGCTTCCATGTCAACGTCCAGGGAAACGTGAGTGCCAATACCATATAGCTCATCAAGTGAGCCGTTTTGTCACCTCCTGGAATATCCATGCCGGGAGGAAGAGGCCACAGGGAAACGGCGACCACGGCCATGACCAATACGACCCAGGCAAACCTGGAAACAAGAAGCAACCGAGTCCGATGGGCAGACACGATCTCACATTTCCCGGATCGCGGCAAAGACTCTATCCTGATCCTCGGCCGTCATGTACGGATGCATGGGCAGACTGAAAATCCTTTCGCCGGCATCTTCACTGACCGGCATGGAACCTTTCTCATACCCAAGCCCATTGAATGCCGTCTGCAGATGCAGGGGGATCGGGTAGTACACGGCCGTCGGGATACCCTGCCGGCCGAGGTGCGTACGAAGAGCTTCCCGGTGAGCGGCATCACGGGCAAGCACGGAATACTGGGCCCAGACCGACACATTCCCTTCAAGGACCGTGGGGGTGACGACAACTTCACCAAGCAGCTCGGCATACCGATCGGCCACCTTGTTGCGGGCCGCGACCTCGCCCGGAAACAGCTCGAACTTGGCCAGAAGCACGGCCGCCTGCAGGGAATCGAGACGCCCGTTGATCCCGATGCGTACGTTGTCGTACCGATCCGTGCCCATGCCGTGCACCCGGATGGATGTCAGTTTGTTCTTCAGTTCCTCGTCATTGGTAAAGCACATCCCGCCGTCCCCGTAGCAGCCGAGGGGCTTGGCCGGAAAAAACGAGGTGCAGCCGATATCCCCGAATCCGCAGGCCTTGGTCTGCCTGTTTTTGTACACGGCACCAAAAGCCTGGGCAGCGTCTTCGATGATTCGCAGATCATGGGCCCTGCACAGCGACTCGATCTCGTCATAGTCGGCAGCCTGTCCGAAAAGGTCCACGGGAATGACCGCTTTGGGGGTCAGGTTCTCATAGCCCCCGGGCAGGGGGTAGATGGTATCATCCTTGGCCAGAAGTGCCTCGATGGCGGTCTTGAGGCATGTGGGATCGATGTTGAAGGTCACGGGATCGATGTCCACGAAAACGGGGGTCGCCCCGACCATGGCGATCTCCTCGGCCGTGGCGAAAAACGAGAACGGAGTGGTGAAAACAGCGTCACCCGGTCCGATATCGAGGGCCATGAGGGCCATGAGAAGGGCATCGCTGCCTGACGAACAGCCCAGGGCGTATGTGGAACCGATGTAGTCCCCAAGACGCTGTTCGAGTTCCTTTATTTCCGGGCCCATGATATAGGCACCATGTTCGAGAACCCGGTCCATGTTTGCGCGGACCTTGTCCTCGATGAGCGCGTATTGCGCCTTGAGATCGATAAATGGTATGCTCATGAAATATCTCTGCCTTGTCTAAATGTTTTCCCTCGCCTCCCGGGGCTCGGTCAAACGGGCGATTCGTGAATCGCCCC
>CAYWJL010000199.1:0-4867 GCA_964458145.1 uncultured Desulfovibrionales bacterium
GAAATTTGAGAGATTGTCGTGTGTTGATGCTGTGCGGGCAGTGGTGGCCCGGTCAGTCGGTGCGGCCGAATACTCTTGAAATTACCAATGTCCGGGCTTGTTGGCGTCGGCGGTGGGGGTGAGGTCGCCCTTTTTGTAGGCTTCTATGGCATCGGCAACTGTGCCGTTGGTGAACAGGTACATGGCGATGTTGCCCTGATTGAGGGCGGAAAAGGCCTTGGGGCCGATATTGCCGGTGATGACAGCCTGGGCTCCTGTCTTGGCCACATTCTGGGCCGTCTGGATGCCTGCGCCCTGGGCAATGTTCAGATTCTGATCATTGGATGCATACTCGGTGGTCTCGGTGGCCAGGTCGTAGACGAGAAATCCCTTGGCGCGGCCGAATCTCGGGTCAACCATGCTGTCCAGGGTTTCACCCTGGGAACTGATAGCGATTTTCATGCTTCATCCTTATTTGAGAGTGTTGGAATGTTTGTTCAGATGGGGCACGTTGTGTTGCCGTCCCTGGCCGAATCTGCGTCCCCGTCCCAAGCCTCGTCCACCCCCCCGACATTGTCCCTTGCAGCCGGGCATGGCCAGGTTTTCGAGTTCGTTGTTGTGCCAGGCGGTGAGAACCGTATCGATTTCTCCGCAGATCCAGGGGATGACGTCGACATCGGTGCTGGTGATCAGGCGCAGGGTACAGCCGGAAATGCCCCCGCAAATGAGTGTGTTCACCCCGCAGGACACAATAGAAGAGACCTTGGAAGGGAGGTCACCGAACGGGAGGGAGATGTGTCCTGCGGGGCAAATATGGTCATCTTCAACATCATAGATGCGGAATTCCGAGGCATTGTCGAAAACGACGGCTAGGCGTGTTTCATAGCAGGCGAGACAAAGACGCATACGAGATTTCCGATTCCAAGGTTGAAGAGTTGGGCGTTAGCGAACGTGCATAGATGTGAGATGAATAAGCATGAAAGATGCCATACTGCTTTTTTCTTTAAAAACAAGATGTTGTGTTTTTCTGGTTTCAGGAGGGGCGAAAAATGCGCCATTTTTGAGTGACGGATGGCGCAGAATGCGTCTTTTTTGGAGGCCCCGGTCAGGGTGGCTAACCGGAAGGAAATAGGATAGACAATCCGTCGTCTACGGGTCCTTTATTGTGACCTGATCTTTTTTTACGATCACGGCGGCAACCCTGTCCTGGGAGGAACGCTCATGCCCTTGCGACACCATGCAGAGAGAATCAGAATATATATCGGAGAAAACGATAAATATGAAGGGATTCCGGTCTATGAACAGCTGCTTGCAACCGCGCAATCCATGGGCATGCCCGGAGGTACCGTTACAAGAGCCATTGCCGGATTCGGCGTGCGCGGGGTGCGGACGAACAAGATCCTTCGAATTTCCGAGAACATGCCCCTGGTCGTGGAAATGGTCACCAACAGCGAGCATGTTCGCCCCTTTCTCGAGAGTATCAAGCACATGATCGCCGAGGGGTTGGTAACCCGCGAACCCGTGGAAGTGGTCTTCTATCACCACGAGTCCCTGAAAGAACAACCCGAAACCACAAGCAAGGCAGCGAACAATGACTAGCATCGGAACCCCTTTGTCACCCACGGCCACCAAGGTTCTTCTTCTGGGATCCGGAGAACTGGGCAAGGAAGTGGTCATCGAACTCCAGCGACTCGGCGTCGAGGTCATTGCCGCCGATCGGTACGAAAACGGTCCGGCCATGCAGGTGGCCCATCGTTCCTATACCCTGTCCATGCTCGACGGCAAACGCCTTCGAGAGATTGTGGAACAGGAAAAGCCGGACTACATCGTTCCTGAGATCGAGGCTATTGCCACGGATACCCTGCAGGAATTCGAGGATGAGGGATTCACGGTCATCCCCACGGCCCGGGCCACCAGGCTCACCATGAACCGGGAAGGGATACGACGGTTGGCTGCCGAAGAACTCGGCATCACGACCTCGCCGTATCGTTTCGCTGCAACCCGTGAAGAATTTTTCAAGGCAGTCGAAGAAATCGGTATTCCCTGTGTGGTCAAGCCCATCATGAGCTCGTCGGGGCATGGCCAGTCGGCCATCAGAAGCGAGGACCAGATCGAGGCTGCCTGGGAGCTCTCCCAGAGCGAGGGGCGGACCGGTGCCGGCAAGGTCATTGTGGAAGGGTTCGTTGATTTCGACTACGAGATCACCCTGCTCACGGTTCGTCATGCAGGCGGAACTTCATTCTGTCTGCCCATTGGGCATCGCCAGGAGAACGGGGACTATCAGGAATCATGGCAGCCTCAGCCCATGTCAGATGCCGCCCGACGCGAAGCCGAGCGCATTGCGCATACCATTACCGATGCCTTGGGCGGACGGGGCGTATTTGGCGTAGAACTGTTTGTGCAGGGGGAACGCGTGTACTTCAGCGAAGTTTCACCGCGTCCCCACGATACCGGCATGGTGACCATGATCTCCCAGGATCTCTCGGAATTTGCCCTTCACGCCAGAGCCATTCTCGGACTCCCCATTCCATCTATCGCCTTTCATGGTCCATCTGCCTCGAGTGTCATCCTCGCTCACGGCACATCGACCTCGACAGCCTTTGGCAATCTGAACAAGGCCCTGGAAGAACCCGATACCCAGGTCCGGCTTTTCGGCAAACCCGAGGTCAAGGGGCACCGGCGCATGGGCGTGGCTCTTGCCAGGGATCTATCCGTGGAAGATGCCAGAGCCAAGGCCAACCGGGCCTCCGATGCCGTAACCATTACGTTGTAGGAATACGAAAAATGATAACCGGACAAGCGACCAAGGGTGCCGAGTATCCTGGAGACCCCAGTGATAAACTGCCCGAACATGGGGCTCACCGTTCCCATGCCCGATTTTTCTGTCTGCGCTGCTACGGGCCCCTGAAAACCGTCAGGGCCTGACACAACGTGATGCTGCACTGCACGGCGTGCGGTGCTCAGTATCAGCTCAACCAATACGGCAGAATGATCGAGGACGAGATGGAAGACTATCTCGGCGATGTGCCGTGTGACAGATTGTAGCCGACCATGCATGAGGTCTCATCGTAATCGGTCATCACCATGAATGTGGGCAAAGAGGGAATCCCCCTTTTTGCCCATTGTTTTTTGTTGCATGGGGACGTAACGCGTTGTACGAAAATGAAAAATCCCTGATCATGTGCGTGGAAGGTCAATCAAGGAGATGGCTTGTGGACGAACGACTGGAAAACCTCGAAACCCAAATTGCCTTTCAGGAAAGAACCATCGAAAAACTCAATCAGGTCCTGATTTCCCAGCAGTGCCAGATCGATGACATGGAGCTGCAGATACGCATTCTGGTGGAAAAATTACGGGACGTGCGTGTCGTGGAACAGAGCACGGAGCCCGAGCCCCCACCTCCCCATTATTGATGCATTGTTGCTGTTGTGTGGCATTTTTATCATAACCTCTCGACTGCACGGATACCCCTATGAAACCCATCACCACGTCCATTTTCGAGCTGTTCAAGATCGGCCCCGGACCTTCGAGTTCTCACACCATCGGACCCATGAAGGCCGGATTCGATTTCATCACCTCGGTGCGCAAGCTTTCCAATGAAGAGCGTGCCCGGGCCGCTTTCATTGAAGTGCGTCTTTTCGGAAGTCTCAGCGCCACAGGCCCGGGACATGGCACGGACAGGGCCGTTTTGGCCGGTCTTCTTGGTGAAAATGCCAAGACCTGTTCTTCGGAGTTCATGGACGGGCTGAGCAGAGAGAATACCGAAGGATATCGCGTCGCCCTTGGATCGAAAGAGTTGGTCATCACCTGGGACGACATTGTTTTCGATGCCTTTGAAAGGGATTTGAGTTTCAGCAATACCTTGATCATCAGGTTGCTCGACCATGACAGGTCCGTCCTTTTCGAGCGGGAATACTATTCAGTGGGCGGTGGGTTCATCCTCTGGAAAGGGCAGGAGGAAGAAGAGCGGGGCACCCCCATGTATCCCTATTCGACCATGGAGGAACTCAAGAAGATTTTACGAACGGAAAACCTCCGTCTGCATGAGGTCATTCTGGCCAATGAAAAGGCCATCACCGGGGCTTCGGAAGAAGAGATCACGGCCGGGCTCGATCACATCGTCTCGACCATGGAAGAAGCCGTGGACACGGGGATCAATTCCGAAGGGATTCTTCCCGGTCCCATCGGGCTGCACCGCAAGGCCCCGGTTCTCTACAAGCGGGCCTGTAAGATGGCTCATTCCACCGATCATCTCATGGTCGCCCTCAGCGCCTATGCTTTTGGGGCTTCCGAGGAAAACGCGGCAGGGCACAGGATCGTCACCGCCCCAACGGCCGGTTCCTGCGGGGTCATGCCCGCTGTCATCTATGTGCTCAAGAATCACAGAAACATCGCCCCCCACGCCCTGCATGAAGGACTCATGGCTGCCGCTGCCGTGGGATTTCTGGCCAAACACAACGCCTCCATCGCCGGCGCGGATGTGGGCTGTCAGGGGGAGATCGGGGTGGCTTCGGCCATGGCGGCCTCTTTTTTGGCGTATGCTCAGGGCTATCGTTTCCAGGTTTCGGAAAACGCGGCCGAGATTGCCCTGGAACATCATCTCGGCCTGACCTGCGATCCCGTTCTCGGGTATGTGCAGATACCATGCATCGAGCGCAACGCCATGGGCGCCCTCAAGGCCTATACCGCCTTCCTCATCGCCTCGGCCGAAATTCCGGGCAATCACAAGGTCGATCTGGACCAGGTCATCCGGGCCATGGCCGAGACGGGTAGGGATATGTGTACGAAATACAAGGAAACGTCCCTGGGCGGATTGGCGCTGAGTGTGGTGCAGTGTTGATGGGGGAGTGCGCAGGAGGCAGTGCGCAGTGCGCAGGAAGGACAAAGG
>CAYWJL010000200.1:0-1765 GCA_964458145.1 uncultured Desulfovibrionales bacterium
CAGCAGTTTGAAACCCTCCCCCAACCCCTCCCTGAACTACGGGAGGGGGGCTACACTGTCTTTTTATCCGGCATGTTACCAGGGAAAGTGGGGGGCAGGTAGCACGCTATATCGTAGGGGATAGTAGGGACGACTGGTCTTTGACTTCAAATATCGGGATTTATCATGAGCTGGGTCGAGAGAGTTGCAAACAGCGGTCAAAGCACTTATGAAAAGATATCGAGTTGAGAATAATTTTGTTCTGCTGAAAACAGTTACCTTTTCGAGTGAGAGCGCTATGGAAGCAATTGAGTTCAAGGCAAAAATAAAGGATGGTCAGATTCGCATTCCTGAAAGGTTCCGACAGCATATCGGTGAAAATGCCAAAGTGATCATTTTGGCTGATCAAAGAGCTTCACATGCCGATATCGTTGATAGATTGTTGTCGAATCCCTGTCGTATGAAGGATTTTACCCCCCTTTCACGAGACGAAATCTATGAACGTCAGTGAAATTGACAAGGAAGCCATATGCTTCATTGATACCAACATATGGCTCTATGCTTTTATTCAGAGTCAGGATGAAAGAAAAAATCGCATCTCAAAACACGTCATAACTCATGTTGATGTTATTTTAAGTACTCAAATTGTCAATGAAATGATCGTAAATCTGATAAAGAAGGTTTCTTTTCCAGAAGACAATATTCGTGATTTGATTAAATCCATATATCGAAAGTATAGTGTCCACGAATTATCTCTGGATGTTTTAATCGAGGCTTCTCGGATTAGAAAAGACTATAGTTTTTCATTCTGGGATAGTTTGGTAGCCGCAAGTGCTTTGATCAACGATGCCGATTATCTCATATCTGAAGATATGCAGAATAATTTTGTTCTCGATAAAAGGTTGCGCATTATAAATCCTTTTGCAGAATAGAGAAATAGAACGTGATGAGAGCTTTCTAATGAGTTACTCTCGCTTGGCGCTAATCACGCAAGGCGTTATTAACGTACTATGATCAGATCCTTCAAATGCGGTCACACCGAGGCTCTCTCAAAGGGTTGGCGGACAAAAATTGTGTCAACATTGCCAACGTGGCACGGCGTAAACTCAGGCAGTTGGAGATTGCCAATTGTTTGGAGGACTTGAGGGTTCCTCCTGGAAATCATCTGGAAGCACTCAGGGGGAACCGCACCGGTCAACACAGCATCCGTATCAATGCTCGTTGGAGAGTTTGTTTTCGTTGGTCGGATGGATTTGCAGAAGACGTCGAAATAGTTGATTATCATTAAGAAGGAGCGTTCTCGATGCAGCATCTTGAACCCATACACCCCGGTGAAATCCTGCTGGAAGAATTCCTCAAACCCATGGGAATCAGTCAGTATCGTCTGGCAAAAGAAATCGATGTCCCAGCCCAGCGCATCAGCGCCATTGTTGCCGGTAAACGATCGATTACGGCAGATTCGGATCTGCGGTTGTGCCGTTTCTTCGGCCTTTCCAACGGCTATTGGCTCCGCGCTCAGGTTCTGTATGATACCGAGATTGCAGAGCGGGATATTGGACCATCACTCATCCATATCACACCGTGGGCAGAACATGCGGTCAACCGGGTTTGAATAAGAAAGGGATCACCGTTCGAGTCTTGCACGGCGCAATGGACATAGAGACAACTTTTGCAAAATAAAACAATGCCCATCTTGATGACTCCCCTTTGGGATAGAAGCATAGACGCGCAGGCCAGTTAACGAGCAAAAATCGACTGGTCTCCTGGTTTGACGCCCCGAGGATAT
>CAYWJL010000200.1:1775-4844 GCA_964458145.1 uncultured Desulfovibrionales bacterium
TGTGGCAGATGCACATGATGACCGGCAAGGCATCGATGGGGGGCAAAGGTTCATGCCTCTGGTGCCCATTGTTCTTCTTGAGTTCATTGCCTCTTGTGGATCTGATAAAACGAACGTGGGGGCATGTCGAAAGCTCTCTCGTGTATTGTTCCCATTAAGCCCTTGGCATTGCCGGGTGTTCGGAATAAACAAGGACAGTTATCCTGGATAAATGAGCAGGCCCTGACACACCCCACACCAACTCCGGAGCAGACATGAACACCTCCTATCCCCAATGCGCACTTTGCCCCTATGAATGGACCGAGCGAGTATGCCGCACCGGCAAGGGGAAGGGACCCAAAAACTGCCCCACCCTGCGCATGCGCTCCCAAAGGGAGGAAGCTCTGAACCTCATGAGCGAAGATCCCGTTTTGCTCAAATTTGCCTGCAAAGCCTCGGAGCAGGAGGCGGCAGGATATGGAAACCGTGAAAAGGGATTTGGCGACATCCGACCCATCAAACCGCGTATCCTGGAAATTGCCGAATTTGCCTCCGGTATGGGGTACAAACGGTTGGGCCTGTCTTTTTGCGGCGGTCTGGGCATGGAAGCCAGGATCGTTCATCGATTTTATGAGGACAAGGGATTTGAAGTGGCCTCCTTCATGTGCAAAGCCGGAGCCACTCCCAAGTCGGCCATCGGCGTGGCCCCGGAAAACTGTATCGAACCGGGTGCAGAGCACGAAACCATGTGTAATCCCGTCTTTCAGGCGTTGGCCGCCAACGCTGCAGAGGTGGATTTCAACATCCTGCTTGGCCTGTGCGTCGGCCATGATTCCTTGTTCATCAAATTTGCCAGGGCACCGATCACGGTCCTTGCTGTCAAGGACAGGCTCCTGGCCCATAATCCTCTGGCTGCAGTCTATCAAATGGACCAGTACTACAGGTATTTGAAAAACGAGAAGGTCTAGCCTTGCGCATCCATTACCCGAAACCGGCCGTTATCCACGGGCAGAGGAATGTCGGGCATATACGGAGTTTTGGGTGCAAAGGGAACGTGGAGGTCGAAAAGAGCACGAAGGGCCGGGCCGACCGGTCGTTCTCTTTTACTGTTCAGGGCGGTTTCTTTCTCCCAAGACATGTCAGCCTTTCCGGTCACTTAATCCTAATATCTGGACATCCAAGGCAAACGCTGCTAAAAAGAAGGCATGACAACGACACTACCACCTTTAGCCCCCGTTCTTTCCGAGATTGAGGTTAGGCCAGTCAAACCCAATGAAGAGTCCCGCTATCAATCTCAGATGGCGGCACATCATTATCTCGGGAACCTACCAAAAATAGGAGAAACATTATGGTATGTTGCGACTTGGCGTGGGCGCTGGATTGCTCAAGTTAGTCTATCTGCCGCTGCACTCAAATGTGCTGCCCGCGATCGTTGGATCGGTTGGGATTTCCAAATTCAGTTTGACCGTCTTAAGCTGATCGCCAACAACAGCCGATTTCTCATCCTTCCAGAATATCATTATCCGAATGTAGGCTCACGCGTACTGGGACGAATGGAACGTCGCGTAGTCTCGGATTGGCAGCAGCGCTTTGGACATTCTTTGTTGCTGTTGGAAACGTTTGTCGATCCTCGTCGATTTCACGGAGGAGTATACCGTGCATCCAACTGGCTGGAGTTGGGCCAAACACGAGGATTTCGTCGTATTCGGGGAGGTTATAGCAACAAACCTGATGGTCCGAAGTTAGTCTTTGTTCGCCCCTTGTGCCGGGGTGTTCAAGCCCGTCTCAAGCAACCCAACCGTGCCGCCTTGGGCATTTCAGGAGCTCCACACATGAGTATTTGTGCTGATCAGATGCGTGCCTTGCCTGACTATTTTCGTGATATCCCCGACCCTCGCCGAGCTCAAGGTAAACGCCATCGACTGCATGTGGTGCTGGCACTTGCGGCAGGAGCCTGTTTGTGCGGGATGCGGGGTTACAAATCAATGGGGCAATGGGCTGAAAGGTTGGGCCAAGCCGCGCGAAGACGTTTTGGTTGTCGATATTATAAAGGCAGGTATCATGTGCCTAGCATGTCTGTGATCAGAGATTGTTTGGTACGCATTGATCCGGATGACTTGGATAGGGCTTTATCCGCATGGAACGTTGACCAGACCGACAAAAATGAACCGTTGGCTTTTGATGGTAAAACAATGAAGGGTGCCGTTGATGAGGAAGGCGCGAAAACGCATATCGTGAGTCTTATTGGACAAAACTCGGGGCAATGCCTCGCCCAAAAAAAGTAGGTACCCTGAAACGAGAAGGCAGCGACGAGGAAAAGCGCACCAACGAAATAGGCATGGCCATTCCTCTCATCGAACCATGCGATATCTCAGGAAGAGACATCACAGCAGATGCATTACTCACACAATGCTTTTTGGGAGACTACATAGTCGTTGAAAAAAAAGGGCATTATCACTTCATCGTCAAAGACAATCAACCTACTTTGGCACAAGATATCCATCTTCATTTTAAAAATCGCGGCGAACCGGATTATACTGAACCTACAAGCATAGGCCATGGTCGCATTGAGTCACGGCGCATCTGGTGCAGTTCGGCTCTCAATGAGTATCTCAATTTTCCGCACGTCGGCCAGGCGTTCTTGATTGAACGGCACCGAATAAAGAAAAAAACAGGCAAAGAAAGCCGTGAGTTCGCCATCGGCATCACCAGCCGAAAACCAGAGGAGTGCTCGCCGCAACGGTTGTTGGAGATAAATCGCAATCATTGGAGCATCGAAAGTCTGCACTACATTATCGACTGGAATTATGATGAGGACAGAAGCCGCATCCGAACTGGACACGGGCCGGCAAACATTACTCGTTTGCGCAGATTTGCTATCGGCGTGCTCAAGTCGTTCCAAAAACCAAAAGAAAGCATCGCGGAGATGATGCAGAGACTCGCTTGCCGGACACGGCAAGTGTTCGACTATTTAAGAATGACTGCTAATTCCAAAGGGGGAAAGGGCTCCCCAGCGTGAGAACAAATTTGCCCTGAAATCATGGTTGTTGTCCTTGCGATTTTTTTATACCTTTCGTATGGTTATAACAA
>CAYWJL010000201.1:0-4824 GCA_964458145.1 uncultured Desulfovibrionales bacterium
ATCACGCCCAGGAATCTCGGGCTGCTTTTTTCGGGGGTTGCCATCGGTCTGGCTTTGGCCCTGCTGATCATCCCGGCGTCGTATTGGGAGCGGCAGAAAAGCCTGGTCACTGCCGAGGATCTTTCCCTGGAGCGTCGATTCTCCTATCTTGTGGTGGCCTGGGATGCCTTTAAGGAACGGCCTCTCACGGGATGGGGGCCTGACAGTTTCCGCTATATCTATGAAGATTCGGACATGGCCCGAAAATATGTCCGCAAGAACCACGATCGCGACCGGCCGGCTCACAACACCTATCTGGAAGTACTCATCGGAACGGGGTTGCCCGGACTGATGATGTTTCTGCTCATCCTTCTTCAGGCATTGCGTGATTTCACCCGGGCGAGAAAAACTCTGCTGCGCCATGGCGATGAAGACGGGGCAGGTTGGGTGGGTGCCTACCGGCTTTCACTGTTCGGGCTGCTCGTGTTTCTCCTGCTGTTCAGTGATATCTACCACAAATATCTCCTTTTGAGCCTCGGCCTGTCCCAATGTGCCCGGCATGTGGCCGGGGATACGCAGACCGACCCCGCGCAGGTGACTCATGCTCACGTTTAGTTTTTTTCTGGTACTTGTGGGATGCCTCGGTCCCTTGACGGTGTTTGTCATCTATCCCCTCGTTCTCAGTCTGCAGGCCGTGCTGAAAAGCCGGAGCCATGTTCACGCAGAACCCGGATTACCGACAGTTGATGTAGTGGTCATTGCACGCAACGCTCAGGAGATGACGACCCGTAAAATAGAGGATCTGCTGGCTCAGGACTACCCTGCGGATAAATTGCGGGTGATTTTTGTTTCCGACGGGTCAACCGATGGAACGGCCCATGCGGCCAGGCAGTTTTCCAAAGATCGGGTGAGAGTTTTCGAGGAGACCGAGCACAAGGGAAAAATCCAGGGACTCAACATGGCCCTGAGCCGCTCCACTGCCGATGTCGTGGTTTTTTCCGATGTCGATGCACGGCTTGGCCCTGATGCCATTCGTCAGCTTGTGCGGAGAATGTCTGATCCGGCTGTAGGTGGTGTTTGCGGCAGACAGCTCATTGCCTCGGCAGACAGGGATTGGAAGAAGTCCCAGCAGCGGTATCTCGACTGGGACAGCAAGGTGAAAATCCTCGAATCCCGCATTGGCAGTACGACGTCCAATACCGGAAAATTATACGCGGTTCGACGCGAGTTGGTTGTTCCCATTCCCGAGGCCGTATCCGATGATTTTTTCCTGGCAATGGGCGTGGTGGCTTCCGGGGCCCGGTTCGTCATGGAACCCGAAGCTCTTGCGGTCATTCCCGTACCTTCACGCAATCTTTCGGTGGAGCTGACCCGACGACGGCGCATAACATCCCAGAGTCTGCGCGGCATGTGGATCATGCGCCGTCTGTTCAATCCGTTGAAGCACGGGATCTATGCGCCCGGGCTGTTTGTGAACAAGGTGCTGCGACGATTGCTGCCCGTCTTTTTGATCATGCTTTTTTGCGGTTCCCTGGGGATGAGCACTGCTTCACCGGCAATGGCTCTGATGGCTGTTTTGCAGACAGGCGGCTATCTCCTGGCACTGGCTGCAGCCTTGCATCTCCCCCTTGGAAGAGTGTCCGGACCGGGGCGGACGGCCTTGTACTTCTGTGCCGGGAATCTGGGGATGCTGCTTGGAATCAGGGATTTTCTGCTGGGCAGGCGCTGGAGCAAATGGAATCCGGACAAGGATACGCCGGATGCGCGGATACAACCCGAGTCTGTGAGCGGGAAACCGGCTGTGGCATATATGATGTCGCGTTTTCCCAAGCTGACGGAAACCTTTGTCCTGTATGAAATCCTCGCTCTGGAAAAACAGGGAATCCGGGTGGAGATCTTTCCCCTGATCCACCATCACGAACCAACCATCCATCCGGAAGCCAAAAACCTGCTGCCCAGGTTGCACTTTGCCGGATTTGTGGATCTTGCGGTCCTGCGATCCAATGCCATCATGATGGCTGCCGCCCCCCGGGCATGGTTCAGGGCATTGTGGTCGGTCATACACGGGAACATTGGCAGCAGGGATTTCCTGCTCAAATCCCTGACCATTTTTCCCCAAAGCGTGCATTTTGCCCGGGAGATGCAGAGAATGGGCATCTGTCACGTGCATGCCCATTTTGCCACCTATCCGACCATGGGAGCCTATATCGTGCATATGCTGACAGGGATTCCCTTCAGCTTCACGGCCCATGCCCATGATATCCAGATGGATCAGACCATGCTGGCTGCCAAGGTCCGGGCCGCCGCTTTCGTGATTGCCATTTCCCGGTACAACAAACAGATGCTTGTGGATCTGGCAGGGCAGGGGACCACTGACAAGATTCATGTCATCCATTGCGGGACTGATCTGAGCCGGATCACACCTGTCCATGATGCCACCCCGGCCGGATCACGTTTGGAGATTATCTGTGTGGCATCCTTCAAGGATATGAAGGGGCATGATATTCTTGTACGGGCACTGGCCATGCTGCGTGATCGCGGTACGGACTTCAGGTGTCGATTGGTGGGGGATGGACCGCTGCGCGGGCAAACCCGGGAGATGATCGCCCGGTATGGGCTGGATGACAGGGTGGTCGTGTGCGGACCCAAGCCCGGTCAGGAGGTTCGGACCATGGTTGCTGCTAGTCATGTCCTGGTCCTGGCAAGTGTGCGCGGACGGCGCGGTGACATGGACGGTATTCCCGTGGTGTTCATGGAGGCCATGGCCGCAGGCCTGCCTGTGGTGGGCAGCCGCCTTTCAGGCATACCGGAACTGGTGGAAGACGGGGTGACCGGGTATCTGACCGAACCCGGAGACCGGGCCGGTGTTGCAGATGCACTCGAACGGCTGGGTAATGATCCCGAACTGCGCAAACGCATGGGCATGGCCGGTCGGCGCAAGGTGGAGAGGGAGTTTGATCTCCACGCCAATGCCGATGCCCTGGCAGGATTGTTCCTGCAGCACATGGCCGCACATCCTTGTCCACAACGTGGTCGATCATGAGTCAGCGCATTGCCAAGGCCTCCAGTCCGGATGCATCCGAGTCCGGAACACCCCGGCACTCCGGGGATACATCCCGGACATCTTCCCAGGGCGTCCTCGGGAATATCGCTCATTACGCCTTTTCCAATATCATGCGGCAGGTGCTCGGGGTCATCTCGGCCGTTGTCCGCCCCATGCTGCTTTCCCCTGCCCATTACGGTTTGTGGAATCTGCTCAAGACCATTCCCAGCTACACAACCTATACCCATTTGGGTGCGCGGGCCGCGGCCCGTTACGAAATTCCCTTCAACCAGGCCAACGGGCTGGATAAGAAGAACGAGCAGGTGGCAGGAACCCTGTTCTGGGGATCGTTGATCCTGAGCCTTATACCTGCATGTGCTCTGGGGGGCTGGGCGATTTTCGGGACCCTTTCCATGGCGGAGCGTTGGGGTCTCGGGATCATGGCCGTGTATGTGCTCGTCTGGTGGCTCTATGAATACGCTCTGACCCTGCTCAAGGCCTATCAGCGGTTCCATGTCATCAGTTTGTCCAACTATCTCATGCCGCTTCTCACCTTCGTGACACTGCCGCTTTTGTGGATTTGGGATATCTATGGTCTGTACATTTCCTTTCTTGCCTGTATCGTTGGAGTCACCTGGTTTTTTCTGCGACGGCAGCCTCTCGTCATTGCACGCTGTTTTTCATGGAAAAGGTACCTGAGCCTGGTCAGAACAGGTTTTCCCATCATGGCCCTGGGTCTTGTCAGCGTCATACGCCGGACGGTGGACCGGTTTGTGATCACCCTGACCCTGGGCAACGAGGAACTCGGATTCTACAGCATCGCCGTCATGGTTCTCAACTTCATCATGAACATCCCCATGGCAACGCGGGAGGTCATCGAACCGAAGATGATGCAGTCCATGCAGGGAGAGAGGTTTCTCGAACAGTATTATATTTCGCCCCTGTATCATACGGCCCTGTATCTCCCTCTGCTCATGGGCCCGGTCTTTTTTCTCATGCCCCATGTCATCACATTGCTTCTGCCGAACTACCTGCCGGGAATTCCCTGTATCATGATTCTGGCCCTGGGCGGGTATTTCATGGCGCTCATGTACATGACACGCGGTGTGCTGGTTGCCTGGCGGCAACAGGCTCAAGGTGCCCTCCTGGGCCTTCCCGTCATCATCGTGAATGTCGCGTTGGCCCTCATGCTGGTTCGTCTCGGATGGGGTATCGAAGGGGTGGCTGCTGCTGCGTCCGTTTCCATGGCCGTCTATTTTCTCGTGCTCAATGAATTGATCCGGCGCAATGCTCCCAAAGGGTCCCGGGGACTGCACAAGGCCGCTATAATGGTCTTTGTGCCCTTTGCTGTTCTCATGGGCCCCGGGTTCGGGCTGTATGCCTGGATGGAGAGCATTGCCTGGAGTTCTTTGCTGAAGCCGGTACTGGGTCTGGTTGTTTATTATGTGTGCGCTTTTGGGGTTATCCTGACGGTCACATACCGCGTCGATGAATTGGAGCCGGTTTCGCTGAAAGGGTTCGTAGGTTCGGTGCGGACAAAAATGCATCGCAACAAGGGATGATAAACCACGACCCGGAATCCGTAGGGGCGGACCTGTGTGTCCGCCCTGGAAAAAAAGACAGAACAAAGATGACAGAGAACAGGCAAACTCAAAGATCACGTCATCCCGGACTTCGAAAAATCACGTCATCCCGGACTTGATCCGGGATCTTTATGGGTGTGGCGTTGCCTTGACGATTACTCCACAGCTTCAGCCTTCAAGATCCCGGCCTGCGCCGGGATGACGATAATCAGCTGAAAT
>CAYWJL010000202.1:0-245 GCA_964458145.1 uncultured Desulfovibrionales bacterium
AAGAAGAGCCTCTCCGAAAGCCTTTGCGCGGGACATGATGTACTCCTGAAGGGGATCTTGAAATGTGAGAGAGTGACACGAGAGTGACAAAAAACTGTCACACAAGGAGTCACCAGTAAAGACGGGAGTGACACCTCGGACGATACAGGCACTCAAATCGGCTCTCTGAGCATGGGGACGTGCCGGACTGGCCGCGGTGCATACGTGGCTGCTGTCTCAGGAATCGCCCGTTTTTCCGAGCCCCG
>CAYWJL010000202.1:263-3105 GCA_964458145.1 uncultured Desulfovibrionales bacterium
AGATAAAACACGCGCTCCATCATAGACCGGGAGATGCTGAAAATTCACAAAGCTTGGTTACCGGTCCCGGCCACCGACATGAGTGCCGGCATCTTGTTGCCGGGCATGCGTGTAGTCCCTGACGACCTCGGCGACACGAATCCGGTAGGAATGGAACAATTCCTCCTTGCCTTTGCGCTGTCCATGACGATGCTCGAACATGTTACGCCATTTCTCGATAGCGGCTTCACTTTCCCAGAAAGACAGACTCAGCAGCTTGCCTTCTTCCGCAAGGCTCTTGAAGCGTTCGATGGAGACGAATCCTTCCTGATCGGCCAGAAACGATTTGAGCTTCGCGGCGATCTCAAGATATTCGGCCGTGCCTTCCTCGGTCGGCCATACTTCAAATATGACTGCGTACATACGATTCCTTCGGGGATCATCCCCTGATGAGTGATTTTTCCAGATCCAGCAACGCCTGCTTGGCCCTGATCCCGTGGGCAAACCCGGTCAGCCTGCCGTTGGAGCCGATGACCCGGTGGCAGGGCACGATGATCGGGATGGGATTTTTCGAATTGGCCATGCCCACGGCGCGCGACGCATCGGGATTGCCGACGGCCGTGGCCATGTCCTTATAGGTACGCACCTCGCCGTACGGGATGGCGCAAAGCGCCTGCCAGACCTTCTTCTGAAAGACCGTCCCCTGCGGATTCAGGAGGACGGAAAACTCCCTCCGCGTGCCCTGGAAATATTCCAGAATCTGCTCCCTGGCCTCCCTGAAAAATTCGTCATTGCGAATCCATGCGTCCTCTATGACGAATGAACGTTTCCCCTCACCCGTATCCATGTGCAGGTTGGTCAGCCCGTCCTCGTTGCCGACCAGGATAATCCCGCAAAGGGGGGCGTCGAACCTCGTGTAATACTCCACGTCACTCCTCCCTGATGGAGTTCCATAGGCACAGCGTTGCATATGCCCTGTACGGACGCCATCTTTCGCTTCTTGTACGTACGTCCCGGACGGTCGGTTTTTTTCCGCCCCGGGTCATGGCCTTGATGATCCCGAGATCCCCGGCCGGGAAAGCGTCAATCATGCCCAGTCCTCGCATGCCCACGTAGTTGGCCGTCCAGTCACCTATACCCTTGAGCGAAACAAAGGATGCGTGGAAGGACTCGAAACTCTGGTTCGGCGAAAGGGACAAGGTCTTGTCGAGCACGGCCCGTGTCGCCGTGCGCAAGGTCCTTTGCCGGATGTGCGTCATGCCGAGGCCTTCGAGGTTCATGACCATGAGCTCCTCGGGATCGGGGAAAAAATAACCCAGTCCGTCAGGAAATCCGCCATCCGTCTTGATCGACGCGGTTTTGGCGATACGCCCGGCGATCGTGGTGGCGGCCTTGACGGTTATCTGCTGGCCGACAATGGCGCGAACCATGGCCTCAAACGGATTGAAGGCCACCGGCATCCTCGGGACGTGACCCTTCTCCATCCCCCTGGACAACAACTCGTCATTGACGAAACGATCGTTGATGGCCGTGAAATCCGTGTCCAGGTCGAACATCCGCCGGACGTGGTTGTGCACTTCCATGAAGCACTTGATGTTGTCGCAGACAATGGAGAGTTCCAACGCGGATTCGGAGGGATTGTCGCGCACCGTAAAGTAACCGCGCGTCCCCACCGTACGGAAGGTGCGGCTGTAGCTGTCTCGCGTGACCAGTTCAACGCCCTTCACGGCCCTGGGGCGCATGAAGTCGAGCAGTTGTCCGAAATCAAAAGGAGGGGAGTAGCGCAACAAAAGCGTGGTATTGTCCCTGGTTCTGGACGAACCGGACCGTTTGCGGATTTGGGTGGGGGTTCTGCCGAACATGTCCCTGAATGCGTCGTTGCATTGGCGGATGGAACCGAATCCCGAGGCAAAGGCGATATCGGCTACGGATCGGTTGGATGATACGAGCAGTTTCTTGGCGAAAAGCGCCTTGTGGTATCGGGCGATCTTGACGGGCGGAACCCCGAGATTGTCCACGAAAAGGGCGCGGAGATGCCGCTCGGAAACCATCAATTCTCCGGCGAGATCCGCGAGAGAGTGTTCGTTGAGATACCCGTCGTAGATGAGCTTGAGGGCAGTGTCGACAACGGATGTTCCGCCCACATTGCCGTTGTAGTATTCCACATCCACATCGGGTCTGCACCTGAGGCAGGGCCGAAAACCGCGCTCCAGAGCCGCGAACACGGTGTCGAAATATTCGACGTTCTCTTCCTTTGCCGTGGGCGACGGGCACGAAGGACGACAGAATATCCCCGTCGTCTTGACGCCGAAAACAAATTTGCCGTCAAAGTTCCTGTCCTTTTCTCGCCGTGCTCTGCTGAATTCCGAATTCATGTTCGCTCACCGGGGTTGCAATCGGGGATGCCGTTCATGGTTGCGGCCGATCGAATGATCGTACCATGCATGCTTTGGCCTCGATTCATCAAGCGGTTTTCGGAACCGGCTTTCAGATGTCGAACAGATCAAAAAAAACGGCACAGGCCAAAAGGACCGTGCCGTCTATTATATGAATGCGTGTCATTTCAAGATGCCGGATGAGCACCGTTCATGTTCCCGTGATCCGTTGAACCATTATTCGCTCCAGGATCGTTGCTCCGATCGTCAGTGCTCCTGCTCATTTCCCCGCGATGCAGTGCTCGGCGACATTGCCGGAAAGTCCCTTTTGGATACAATCAAGGGTTCTGACGGGTGCCCCTTGCTGAAATCCATGGAAGAAAGAGCCACGAATGAAAGGGATGGATTGTTCAACATTTTGAAGAAATCGGTTCTCCGAGAAAAAGCTACAGAGAAGTGTAGCCCGACTGCCAATGTTCTCCTGTTTC
>CAYWJL010000202.1:3202-4717 GCA_964458145.1 uncultured Desulfovibrionales bacterium
GTGCCCGTAGAGGTGTTCTTGCACAACGAGACCATCTGGCTGCCCCAGAAGCGGATTACCGAACTCTTCGGGGTGGGGCTACTGGCAAGACAATATCCAAGAATCTGGCCAACACCTTTGAGAGCGGGAAGCTGATTGAGGATTCAGTTGTTTCCATTTTGGAACATACTGCCGAAGACAACATAAAGTACAAGACAAAATTCTGCAATTTGATCGGGTTTTGAGGGGGATAGAGGGGAAAAGAGGGGAAAAGAGATACTTACCCTGAAGCGCCAAAAAACGGCGAAGGGACATTGGGGTAGGCTCGAAAGACATGGCTGTAAACGTCCATGGCCTTTTGGGATACTTCGGCATCATCATAGGCGCTCACCGGGAGGCCGGGGGCATCTGCCCAGAGAAAATCCGTGATCTGGATGCGCACCGCGTCGCGGGTGGCTTCCTTGTCCCGCCAATGGTCGATGCGGAGTTTTTCTTTTTTCAGCGTTGTGAGCAGATCCACGGCCACCTTCTTGATTCTCTTGATGTCTTGCGGGGTAAGATCGGTTTTTTTCAGCAGATCGAACACGGCCAGGGATTCTTCGTCCAGCCCTTCGCGGGCGGCGCGGCGTTCTTCATCGGTGAGTTCTTTCGTGTAGAACGTAAGCAGGGCCTCAAATGATTTTTCAATGGTAGCCCGGTCCTTCTCCCGATTATACGCGGCAACGATCTCCTCGAAATGCCTCTGGAAATTGGTCCGCAACGGGTTTTGTTCCAGCAGTCGTTTCAGCCTGTTTTCAATGACCGTCTTCAGACTCTGCACCGTGGTCCGCTTGGCCCGGCTTCTTTCGAACTCCTTGCGCAGCCGGTCGAAATCGATCTTGCTGATGTCGAAAAGCCTGTGTTCCTCAGCGGCTGCATCAACGGGTTTTGTTGCAATGGCCTCATCGACCACCAGGTGGAGTTGCCTGATGATAGCGGATATATCGGCCTGGTCCCGATCCTGTTGCAGACTTTTGTACACCACGCGTATGGCCTGATAATCGGCCCGGTGTGCATTGATTCCCCGGACATTGATACATGCCTTGAATTTCTTGAACACCTCCCGACACATCACCTCGAACCGTTTCCTGGTCCGGTCGTTTTCATTGGCGGCTTCCTTGGCGGCCAGGATGGCAGCGTTACGCTCGAAGCCGGTAGCGGTGATGATGTCGTCCAGGGATGCTCCGTTTCCGGCAAGAAAATCCCTGATCAGCCCGATGGCCTCGGCCAGTTCCGCAAGCAGTTCTTCTTCAGGGCGTGCGGGTTCCGTCTCACCGGCCTGCCCTGCATGCCCGGCGTCTCCCTGACCGGCAAAGGTGGCCAGGGCCTTGCGCAGATTCCTGAGTATCCCGCAATAATCCACGATGAGCCCGTTGTTCTTGCCTTCACTGATCCGGTTGGCCCGGGCAATGGCCTGCATCAGGGTATGGGCTTTGAGGGGTTTGTCCAGATAGAGGGTGGACAGAGAAGGGACATCGAATCCCGTCAGCCACATGG
>CAYWJL010000203.1:0-4422 GCA_964458145.1 uncultured Desulfovibrionales bacterium
ATGGGGTAGTCGTGCCCTTGTACGGCCTGGATCCCCACCCGACCCATGCCGGGCGTGGCTCCGGCGCCTGTGCCCTGATGGGCACGCAAAAACGCCTTGACCGATTCATAGTGCATCATCCGGGTGCTGGTATGGGATTTCCAGCTGAGTCCCTGTATCCCGGACATGATCCTTTCATAATAGGCGGGTGACCGCATGGGAAAGACAGAACCGAATCCCGTCTCTCTGCTCACTTCCTCGAGTTCTCGCAAGGTACTGCCAACAAACAGGGCAAAGGCAAAATCCCCTCCTGGCCGGAGCAATGCCAGAGTATCGGGGATCGACCTTTCCGGCTCGAGATACCATTGCAAAGAGGAAGAACTGACCAGAAAATCAAAACTCTCTGAGGCAAAAGGCGGGTTTTCCCCATCGCCCACAAGGGGAACGACGTGAGGAAGCGAGGAAAAAACCGATTTTTTAGCCATGCCATGTGCCAGATCCAGAGCGACATACACGCGGGGATGGATCCTGGGAGCGAGCAGCGCGGTCAGAAATCCCGCGCCGGAACCGATCTCAAGAACAATGTCATAGGTTCGGTCCGCAACCAGTCCGGCGCAGTCGAGGGCCACGTCCCGCTGGACAAGGGCCCACTTCTCATAGGACCGACTGGCGCGGTCAAAGGCGTTTTGTATACGTGCTTTCAATGGCTGATCGACTCGACAAGAGGGATGATGCATTGCTCGCTCACAAAGTGGCCGCATGCAGGGCGATGGACCACAGCCTGAGGCAGAGCGGAGCAGACTTCCCGGAAGGCACGAGAGGGAACGATTCTGTCCTTTGATCCATGGACGAGATGCATATCGGTGCCTGTATCCGCAATTCCTTCAGAAGAGCATCGGGATTCGAGCAGATACTCCAAGCCCTCGACAAGTTCCGAGATGCGCACATCTTCAAACGGCACGCTGAACCCGCCCGGCACCCCGCAATTGGCGTAGAACTCAGTGAGCACCCCTGCCCCTTCCTCTGCAAGACGGTCCTGCATGCTCCTTATGATCCGGGGCGGCAGACAGCGGGTAAAATCGAAAAACGGGGCGATGAGCACGACCCTTGAGAAACGATCCCATACGGCTCCACCCCATTTGAGCACCATATGCGCTCCCGTGGACCAGGCCACAAGTGTCTGCGCATGCACCTCATCGATGAGAATCTCCTTCACATCCTGCTCGCCCAGGGGAGCAAACGGGACATGAAACCGGGTAATCTTGCCCAGACGAGGAAAAAGCGTCCCGTATCCGGCCCATCCCGAAAGAAAACAGATAGCATCCATTCCCCTCATGCCATGGCCTCGTGCAGGCGGACAAAGGCCTCTCTTACCGTGGCAAGATGCTCTGCCTTCAAATCGGCCCTCAAGGCCAGTCGGAGCCTGGAGGTTCCCTCGGGCACGGTGGGCGGTCTGATGGCGGAAACGAGCACCCCTGATGTCAGAAGATGGTCCCTGGCCCACAGGGTCCTTGCATTGTCTCCCATGATCACCGGAATGATCTGCGTGGTCGAAGGGCCGACATCAAATCCCAACGATGCCAGGAACTCACGCATGCGCTGGGAATCGTCAAGCAGTTTCCGCCCCTGGTCGGGATGATCGCTCACCCAGGTGACCCCGCAAAGTCCGGCACCGATCACCGCGGGCGGCAGGGCCGTTGAAAAAATGAACGACCGTGCCAGATTCTTGAGCATGTCCACGACACCTTGCCGGGCACAGACAAAGCCCCCATGGGAGCCCAGACCTTTGCTCAAGGTGCCCATGTGCAGCTCGATCTCTTTTTCGACCCCCAGTTCACAGGCAAGCCCGTGGCCGCCCCCCAAAATCCCGGTGGCATGGGCCTCATCCACGGCCATGACCACATCATGTTCGCGGCACAACCTGAGGATGGCGCAGAGGTCCGCGCGATCTCCATCCATGCTGAACACGGAATCGGTTACAAGAAGTTTTCTTGGAACATCCCGGTATGTTTCCAGACAATGGGCCAGATGGTCCATGTCGTTATGCCGGTAGCGAACATGATGGGCGCGGGAGAGGATGATGCCGTCAACGATGGAGGCATGGTTCAACCGATCGGAAAAGACCACGCTCTTTCGGTCTGCAAAACTGGTCACAAGCCCCAGATTGGCTGCGTACCCGGAACCAAACACCAGGCAGGCTTCCTGATGCTTCAGATCGGCAAGGGCGGTCTCGAGCTTTTTGTACAGCTCAAAGGTGCCTGTAACCAGCCGGGAAGCGCCGCTGGAGGTCCCGTATGCCGAAACCGCCTCGATGGCCGCATCTTGCATCGACCTTATGCCCGCCAGTCCCAGATAATTGTTGGAGGCCAGATTGATGACCTCAAGTCCGTCCAGGGAAACCATCAGGTCGGCCCCGTGGTCCATATCCGGAATCTCGCGCCACAGCCCCTTTGCCGTGAGGTCGTTTGTTTTCTCCGTCAGCCAGTCATCAAAAATAGTCATGGGAAGGAATGTGTTGCAGGGATAAAAAAAAGCCCGGTTCGAGTATGGACAAACCGGGCACGAACAAACACGTCAAGCAGTGGATCACTCCTTGGCCGCTGCCTCCAAAGCTTCGTCGATCCGCTTTTCCACATAGGCCAGCGGTTCTTCTTCATACCCGTCGATATCGAAACAACAGGCATCTTCGCCAAAAAGTCCTTCAGGGGCGTACTCGCCGAGTTCATCCGGATCGCTTATGAGTTCGGCGTAAAAACACACGGACAGCCATCGCTCGGTGGGGTCATCATCGATCACGTCGGCCATGACGAAAAGAGGCCGCTTGGACTGGTTGTCATGCTTGGCACGCAGGGAAAAAGTCACCCCGGGGCGGGCATTGAATTCCAGGGTGCAATCGGCAAGTCCGCTCAGATAGTCCCTCAACCGCATGAATGCCTTTTTGGGCTTGGCTTCGCTTTCCTGCCACTCTGCCAGGAAGGCATCGACCTGCGCCAGAACATCGTTTTCCGCCATGGACAGCTCCTTGTGTGTAATGGTTCTTGGGAATCCTTGGTCATTTGGACATCTTCATGTCCCGGATCACCTACACCTTCACGCAGACAAAGAAAAGTCCCGGACCAAAAAAACCAAAACGGATGCTCCTATTGTCACACATGGCGAAAATCGGTAGTGTTTCATAAACCGAGTCAAACAACCGCATACCACAGATCCGACCATGATTATGTATCTGAAAATCCTGTTTCTGCTCTGGCTGATCAATTTCGCCCCGCCCCTTGCCGCCTATTTTTTCGAGGACCGGGGAAATCTTCCCGTTGATCGGGGAAGATCATGGCGGGATGGTGAACCTCTTCTGGGACCGCACAAAACCTTCAGAGGGCTCGGGGCAGGTCTGCTCTTTGGCGCTTTTTTCGGATACGCTCTGGGAATGACGGTGTGGACAGGTGGTATGTGTGCCGTTTTGAGCCTGTTCGGTGACCTGTGCTCGAGTTTTGTCAAACGCCGTTTGAAAATCACCAGCGGCAACGATTTTCCCGGTCTGGATCAGGGCGTGGAAGGAATCCTTCCCCTTGTTTTTCTCAAATACCGTCTTGTTCTATCATGGTCGGATACGGCCTTGTTGCTGATCGTTTTTTCCGTGGGGGCCTATGTGGGCTCACGTATGTACAAGGCGTTCCTTCGGTCGGCAACCACCAGATATGCCCACTATCCACGGCCTCTCAAGCCCCGGGTTCTGGCCAAGGAATACGCATCCTGTCATATCACGTCGAAATTCTGGCGAAGCTTCATCCACTTCGAAGATGCCATCTATTACCATCTGATCATCCAGACAGTGTTCAAGACCGTGGGACTCTATGACCGCGGCAAGGCCAACGCCCTGTGCTTCCGGCGCAAGGACATGGACGTTGAACTCGACACCCTGCCCAGGGGTTTTGACGGGATGCGCATCCTGTTCATGAGCGACCTGCACCTCGATGGCCTCCCGGGACTTTCCGAGCGGCTGGTGACCCTGCTTCCGGAGATCGAGGTGGATCTCTGCCTCCTTGGGGGGGACTACCGTATGGCCACCCATGGGAGCTACAAGGATTCCCTGACACGACTTGAAATGGTCACAGGGGCGATCAAATCCCGTCACGGTGTGTATGCGGTTCTCGGCAATCACGATTGCATCGAGATGACCGATGCCTTGATGGGCATGGGCGTCCACGTCCTGGTCAACGACGCAGTGTGTCTCGAAAACCGGGGAGACCACCTATGGATCGCCGGAACCGATGACCCCCATTACTACCGGTGCGAAAATATCGACCAGACCTTTGAAGATATCCCCGCAGAAAGCTGCACCATCTTCATGGCCCACTCTCCGGAACTCTACAAAACTGTCTGCCACAAGGCCGATCTCTATCTCGCCGGCCACACCCACGGCGGACAGATCCAGATCCCTCCCAT
>CAYWJL010000203.1:4432-4681 GCA_964458145.1 uncultured Desulfovibrionales bacterium
CGGTATTCACCCATTGCAAGGCCCCGCGTCGCGTCTGCCACGGACGATGGTCGGAAGGGAACATGCAGGGCTATACCAGTAACGGGGTCGGTGTCTCGGGCGTACCCGTCCGGTTCAATTGCCCCGGGGAAATTGTTGTTTTGACGCTTCGATGCACCTCAACGGAAGGATAGCAGGCTGAAAAAAAAGGAGAAATGTCGAGTCCTGAAAAAAAGTTGTCACTTTTCGAGTCGAATTTTCCTTTTTGAC
>CAYWJL010000204.1:0-4646 GCA_964458145.1 uncultured Desulfovibrionales bacterium
GAATCCCGTCCAGACGGGTGTAAGCTGGAAGAGTTTCGGGAACCAATATCCCAAAATATAGCAGAAGGAAGCGGTCAGGAAAACGAGATTCATACCATTTAGCCAGTTGTGAACAAACGGCATCGTCTTTTGTGTACTCAGATAGAACTGGGAAAATCTGATCCAGCAGACAAAAGAGGCAAAAATAAATGCGAATGCTGCACAAAACCAAATTTTTGGAGATATTCCCAATGAAACGATTCTGGTCAACCCGTTGAGAATAAGGACAAACGTTCCGAACAAAAAGGCGTACCCCACGAAAATACCGTATTGAATCTGTCCGGTCGTTTTCCAGGATACAAGACCATGGATCACGAGGGCGGTCATGATCCCGCAAAAAAGGCCTATGATGAAAAAATGCAGGAAGCTTTTGCTGGTAAAGGTGGCTACGGAGCCGGCCCACCATGCTGCCTCGATCATTCCTGGTGTCTCGAGACGGGTAATGATGGTCCACTCCGCACCAGGAGGTACATGGAGATTCAGGTTTGCGAGTCGATAAACAATGGAATCGGCGGGATAGGATGCATTCATGAAGCCGAGAGACCTATTGCTACAAAATTCAGTTGAATTTCTCCAATTTTTATCTCTTGGCGAACAACTGACCTATTAATTCCGGCAAGTTTTTAAGTTTCATCACTGAGCGAAAACCGGGTAGGATTCGATCATTATTCTTTTCAGAGTTGTAGTCCTCGAATCTAATTTTTTTGTCTATCTCGGCAAAGAGATCTTCCATGCTTTTTTCGCCATTAAGGAGAACATCCATATATTCCGGGTTGTCCAAATTTTTGATAAGCGGCGTCTGAGCAAGCATAGTGTTGAGCATCTGGTTTAGAGAATTATTGCCGGTTTTACGGCGCTGGGTTCTTCGAAAACTTCGAAAAAACTGCTCTAGGATATTGTTCGTCCGTTGCGGATAGATCAGAATTAGACCAGCAGGCGTACTGACCTCAATAGGATCTGCAAAAAGTTTTTCAGAGTATTTGTCAATTTGTTTTCCGATCTTCTGACAAAGGGTATCACTCGCCAGGTTTGATTTGTTCTTAAGTTTATTTCGGAATTTTTTAACCTCTTTACGGATAGTATCCATCGATTCCTGTCCGCCATCATCGTTGAGACCATTATTTTTATTTTCAGGCGCAATACGCATTGCATTACGCAAGTCATCGAAGACTTTAATACGCCACCGAAGTTCTTTGACAGCGATTAGAAATTTTTTATCATGGCCTGAGGCAGATATTTGCTTGGCTAATCTACGAAGAGGCCGCTTGGTGTTATCGTCAGGCAGCAAGTTGAGAAATTCCGGTAGACAATGATTCAGTTCGAGCACTCGTTCAGCAAAATGGAGCAGTGGCCGATCAAAGGGGAACCCATAGCCATTGCCGGATCGTTTACCATGTAACACCCACAAGGCCAATGAATAGGCGGAAATAAGGGGCATGAGTGAGCAGTCTTCCGGAAGTTGCCCAGTTTTAAAAAATTCTGTCAGAAATTGACTTTCACAACCTTGTTCCTCAATGTTTTGTCGTAGCTGTCGGACCAGAGCGTGAAGTTTTGTGCTGATGGCATGTTTTCGAAGACACTTACGGAGTTGGCTGTAGGCAGGATCCAGAAAATCCTTGCCAATATCCCGTAGAAAGTGAAAATGGCAGACAAAGTCCTTTATGCCGGGAAAAACGGTTTCAACAGCCTTGCATAGGCCGGTTCCCATGTCATGCACACAAGCGATCGGTTTTCCATAGCTAGATTGAACCTGCTGTAAAAAAGGAATAATATAATCCGCTTTTTCGCTGGGAATTTTTACATTGGCCAACACAAAACGACTCAAGCTGTCTATACCGCTCATCAGTGCTGGGGCGTCTGCTTCGTGGGTGGCATCTAAATGCAGGATATAGCCACCGGCCATTTCCATTTTCTGGCGGATGCGGGGTGTTGCCTGTCGATGAGCCACGGCCAGATAGGTGATGAATTTACGGCCCAGATAGTTGATCTCAGAAGGACAGAGATGTACATTGCGAATCCTCAGCTCGGTCTGCACTTCCTTGATATTGCGGTGAAACCTGAACAAAGCCTGACCCACAAACACCAGGACATCAAAGGCGACATTGCAGTGGCGAGGAACTTTCCGGAGCAGTGCCTGTGAGCTGTAAACACATGAACATTTTGCGCATTCCCGAATAGTTTCATGAGCCACGAATGGTCCGGACAAGGTAAACACGATTTTTTGTCTAGTCTTCTGAACGTAAAGCAGGTTGCCACATTTGCAGATCCTTTGTTCTGGAACGAAGCGAATACACGGGGGCTGCGGAAACAAAACAGCGGGTACTGTTTCTCGAGACATTTGCTCCAAGTTTCGGCTCAACGCACTTAATGCTTGGGCACCGCAATTTTCGGAGTTTTTTTTACCTCGTATTGCTCGAAAAGTTTTTCGAGCTGGAGTATCTTGACGCTTACATTCCTTTTTCTTTCCAAGGCACTTGCAAGTTGTTCGAAGCTGGACTCGGGGTTGTTGATAAATTCGACCAATATCAAAACAGCTATTTCTGCAGGGAGAGGTCCAGGATTCTGCGTGGTTCGGCGCTGGATATCCGCTACGCAAGAGTCCCCCGCATAGTAAACGAAGGATCGCCCATTTTTTTCTCGTTGCAGACGTCCTTGGCGGTAGAGTTGAACAAGCACTGAGTGGCATCGACACTGAAGCTTCTTCCCCAACGTTTCGGCGGTCATGCCCGTCGGGCTGCTTGTAATCAGCTTGATGAGCGTGTTGATCAGGTTTCCAGCCTTGGAAAAACCAATGTCGTTTGAGAACCACAGACCGTCTTGATTGAATACAGGAACATGACGAAGTGTGCACCATTTGCCGTTGTCAGAAAAACTCCTGTGATATCCAAGCTGACTCAGTAATCGTTGAATAGTCCTGGTTGAACAGTTGTGCTCTTTCGCCAGTGTTTCCAATCTCCAGCATGCTTGTTGCGAGAACAAGGTCATGAATTTTTGTTGTGGCAGTTTTTGAGAAGACATTTTGACCTTTTGTCAGAGTATTGCAATTAGGTTTAACGCCAAGCTCTTCAAGCAATACCATGACAGACCTGCGGTCAGTATTCAAGGATATGTTCATCGTCTTAAAAAAGAAACTACAGGAATTTTCCTTTATATTTCAATAGATAAGACATCTTGAATGTAAGAAAGGTAATATTGGGTGCTCAAGAAAACAGCGAAAATAAATGTCAGAGTATAGCACATATTATGCTGAAACATATTGAAATTTAAGAATTCAACTGAATATTGTAATAATAGGAAATACGGTTCCCAGATCACCACCCGAGTCATCGCACCGCTCGAAAAGTTTTTCATCGGTCCTGTAAAACGCTGCCGCAAGTTCGACGCCTGTGACTGGGTCGATGTTCATGCACTGAAGGTTCCAAAGACTTACCTCCAATTCGTTCGTAAAATCGGCTGCCTCCTCCCAGTCGACATACTCATCAGAATATTCCAGATCAGCCAAAATGTTTTTGAACCACTGGACATTCTCTTCAGCCGTCCCGATAAGCCTTTCGATCAGAGCTCGGGTAGCGGGATCAAAGGCCGCGCGTTCAAGAAGAGCATCGGCCAATTTTTCTATCCCCAATGCCATAAGTTTTTGCTTGTCCGTCGCCATCTTTCGGTAGCTCTCCTGAGTGCTTCCCAAAAAAATGAACGTCAGGTGCCATCTGTTTCGCATACAGCTATTCGTCCGTCCTCAAAACGTGGGCGAGACTGCTAAGTGATTCCTTTTTCAAAGAAAAAATTCTGGAGCTTGAAGTGCTCGGCAGTAGCCTGGATGGCATCCCGGAAAAGGTCTTCTGATTCGTGCAGGTTCACTCTATCCCCCATGCATGTTTGTCGGGCAGGATGCTCTCGGAAATATCGACTTTGAACTTTGTCAGCGGATTGAGCGAATTGCGCAAGGTACGAGCCGGTTCAGATTTTTGGATTTTTTCGAGAAGACAGCCGCAAATGGCTCGGACCATTGGCGGATAGGCCCTGGCAAAATCCGTCAGCTTCTGCAGATCCTTTGGGGACAGTTTTCGGAGTATCTTTTCAAGAACGATCAGAACCTCATCCGGAGTACAGCCCTGGGCTTTTTTGATGAACCTCAAAGCCTCGAGCAATTGCAACAGAGGGACATCGCCTTCTTCGATCGAGGCAACATAGCTTCGCACGAAGCGTACCCGAAGTTTGCCCACTGTCCGGCTTCTTCGGGGAGTAATTGTTGCGATGGTCACAACGCTGGGAACCTGGGTTGAGATCTGGAGTTTGAGATAGAGCGATTGGCCGGTGAGCATCCCTGTTATCCGGCCCTCCTTTTGGGTCAAGAAAGAAAGGATTTCCTCATCGGATGGACTGATCGGGCCAAAAACCGTTTGTTTGGGGCGATAAAAGGCCCCTTTGGCCTGGCGAACCAGGATTTTTTGTTTGACCAGACGCTCGAGAGCCTTTGCCAGAGCCTGCGAGCGACTTCCAGGACAATATCGCCAGACTTCTTTGCCATTTCTTCCCGGATCAATTTGCCGCTCGGACTGACGACTCATCTGTCGCCGCCCATTACCGTCCGGCCCGTGCTCCTTGCA
>CAYWJL010000205.1:0-4639 GCA_964458145.1 uncultured Desulfovibrionales bacterium
GGCCAGAATGTACCATCGGCCATGGTGAAATTGTCACAGACGCTCTTCCAGTCGGCCTTGCCCATGAATCCGGTCAAAGGGCTGAAACCGCCGATACCCATCATGATCAAGTCACCCTTGGCACGGGGAGAAATAGCGATACGCTTGAGGCCTTCGGCCTTTTTCTGTTCAGCGGCGAGCTCGTCGCCTTCAAGCAGGGCACATACCAAACCTTTACCACCATGTGGTGCAACCAAAGCCATAATAGAACCTCCTTTCAGTGTGGGACATGTGTATGTCTTTATCGACGCTGGCAAATAAAGCGTCCCCTGTTTACAGCGAAAGATCACCGATTTCAAGCATTTTGTGAATTTTTTATCATGTCATCAATAAATCCCTGATAATTAAGCACTTATGCCTTGATACGCTTGCTTTCGCCCCAAAGTACTGACCGTCCATCAAGCAATGAAGGTGCCAAGCCATCGCGGTTACAGACATCCCGGAATACCAACCATTCCTCGCCTGTGGTTTGTTCGCCAATTCACAATCAGCGCCCTCCGGTTTGACATCCTGTAAAGGAATCTGACATCCTTTTTTCTTGAAGATCAAAGATTCACCTGAAGATCACCCCTCCGCTCTGTCGCAAACGCTCAACTTCCGGCACCGGCCCAGACCGTCTCAGCCCTCTTTTCCACCAAGACCTATCCCTAGAGCGATCCGTGGTCGCGCGAACATCGCATAGTGGACGAATGCCCCTTCTCCGAAATACCGCCAACAAAAAGGTTGAGTTTCTTTCATCTTGTCATTATTGTTATGAACTTTACCGAACACCCTTCTCCCAGGCAAATTTCATGAACCGATCCGAACGCCCCAAAACCATCTCTCTTTCCAAAGAAATCGAAATACTGGACGAAAAGATCGCCGCCCTGGTGGGTGAACGAACCCGTCTTTTAGCCAAGGCTGCAGGCTCACGCAAACGAAAACGTGTTTCCGTCATCGATGCGGGCCAGGAAAAACGGCTGTGGTCCATATGGAGCAAGGCCTTTGACCATGAAGGCCTCGACAAAGGCAACCTGCGCAAGCTCTTTCTGATTATCAATTCCCTGGCCTATGCACAGGTCGAGCACAAGAACGGCAAGGCAGGGGGAGCCTTCTGCATGTATCCGCGCAAACAGCCCCTGCAGATCGACATTCAGGGTCCTCGGGACACATTCCAGACCCGAGTGGCCATCGCCCTGGCGGCCAATTGCCCATCACCTTTCGCCTTGAATCATTTCCAGACCAGCGACGTGAACATCGAGCTTATCAAAGGGCTCAATCAGGCAGGCGCCGCCCTGGCCTGGGACCGGTCAACATTCACAAGCCGTCCCGCCAAGGAATTTTCCATGGATGGCAAGGTCATCTTCTGCGGCAATAGCCTGTTCAATTTTTATCTGCTCCTGTGTCAGGGATTGGCCAAACCCTGCCAGATCAAATACTCCGGAAGCGCGGCGACAAAGTTATTCGATCTGCGCCCGGTTCAAAAACTTCTGCCGCAACTCGGTGCCCGGCTGACGATCATAGATCCGCACGCCAACGGTCTTCCGGTCCGTCTTGAAACGGCCGGACACCTTCCGGAAAGCATAGAGATTCCCTGGGATATCGAGACACCGTTCATTTTGGCTCTCGCCGTCAGTGCCCCCCTCTTTCCCAAGGGCATCACCCTTGTTCTCAAAAACGACAAGCTCGCCGCCTCCGTGACCGATTCCATCAGCACGATCCTGAACCAGTTCGGCATTCCCGTACGACTGGACGGAAACCGTGTCCACATCCCCTGCCGCCAGCCGGAGTGCAGATCAAACAAGGTCAGCATTCCCATCGACCGTTCCCTCGGGAGCTATCTTCTGGCCCTGCCCTTTTTCCGGGAAGGCAAGGCCCACCTTCGTGGTGAGTGGACCGATGGGCTCGACCCGAATCAGACCATATCATCTTTGTTCATGGAATTCGGCATTGCCCTGAAGAAGACGCAACAAGGCATTGAATCTTCCTGTGACGGCCGTCCTGACGGCGTCTATGTCGATGTTTCCGAACGGGAGATGCTTCTTCCCCTTGTCACGGCCATGTGTCTGGGAGTGACCAAAAACGCAACCGTCAAATGTGTCGCGCTCAGTGAACACCTGAACGAAGCCGAAGACTTCCTGAATTTCCTCGGAATCGATCATACCATTAAAGAGGATCGGATCGACATTCGTCCTTTGAAATCCATCCCGACTCCGCCGTCCGATGCATGGGAAAGCCCTTCCCCGCTCTGGACCGTGGCCTATGTCATGGCCTCCTTCGTCATACCCGGCATCTGCCTGGCCAATCCCGGCGAGCTCACCGCCATCTGGCCGGATTTCTGGACCACATTCAACAATCTGCCCCGACCGCAGGATGTCATGCGCACCAAACAACCCGAGCAAAAAAAGGTTAAGGTTACTGATGAACACAAGCCCAAGCGAATCAAAATCACCAACGGTTGAAGAACTCGAGGCCGAAATAACCGCCTTTGCCAAGGAAAAGGCGGCCTGCGAAGCCAAGGCCAAGGAGCTGCTCGGACATGAAGATCCGGCAAACGGGATTTTTCATCATCAGGAAATATTCCAGCTCAAACAGGACAAGCTCCGCCTGAAGACAGAAATCCTTTTCCGGAAAAACAAACTCGCACGACTGCGCTTTGCCCAATAAACGCCCCACCTCCCTCCTGAAGACGACCGATTGCCCCCTTTGACCGACAATCCACAACGTCACGAAACTGTTCGTTCAGTATCGAGTCTTGTCGTCAGGAGTGCTCCCCTAACAGCAAGGACAGGCCATGCCCAGCACACTGACCCAAAAAATCATAGCCGGCCATCTCATTGCAGGCGAAATGACTCCCGGCCGGGAAATATCCCTGCGCATCGACCAGACACTGACCCAGGACGCTACAGGTACCATGGCCTATCTCCAGCTGGAGGCCATGGGCATCTCCCGGGTGAAGACCGATCTCTCGGTCAGCTACGTCGACCACAATACCCTGCAGATGGGTTTCAAGAATCCTGATGACCACCGGTTTCTCAGATCCATCGCCGCCCGTTACGGAATCGTTTTCTCCCCTCCCGGCACGGGCATCTGTCACCAGCTCCATCTGGAAAATTTCGCCAAACCGGGCACCACCCTCATCGGCTCGGACAGCCACACCCCCACTGCGGGCGGCATAGGCTCCCTGTCCATGGGGGCCGGGGGCCTTTCCGTGGCCCTTGCCATGGCCGGGCATCCCTACACCCTGCCCATGCCCAAGGTGTTCCGGATTCACCTGACCGGCAAACTCCGCGGCTTTGCAACGGCCAAGGATATCATCCTCCACCTGCTCGGCCTGCTCACCGTCAAGGGTGGCGTCGGCGCAGTCATGGAGTACGACGGCCCCGGAGTGACCGGCCTGAGCGTACCCGAACGCGCCACCATCACCAACATGGGGGCCGAACTCGGGGCAACAGGATCGGTGTTTCCCTCAGACGCCAATACCCGGGAGTTTCTTGCAGCCATGGGCCGCGAGGACGATTTCGTACCATTGAGTGCCGATCCGGATGCTGTGTACGACCGGGAAATCACCATCGATCTGGACACCCTCGAACCCCTGGTGGCCACCCCGCATATGCCGGACAAAGTCGTTCCGGTCCGGGAACTTGCGGGTCTGGCGGTCGACCAGGTGGCCATCGGTTCGTGCACCAATTCATCCTACGCCGACCTGACCCAGGTGGCGACCATCTTCAGGAATGCCGAAACCGCCGAGACAACGGACGTGCTCATCGCCCCGGGCTCCCGGCAAGTCCTCAAAATGCTCATTGGAAACGGTCTTCTCGAACCCATCATCGATGCCGGCGGACGCATCCTCGAATGCGCCTGCGGACCTTGTATCGGTATGGGCGGATCCCCGTGTTCCGCCGGAGTGAGCGTACGGACCTTCAACCGCAATTTCGAAGGCCGCAGTGCCACCCTGGACGCCCAGGTCTATCTGGCCAGTCCGGTCACCGCCGCATACTGTGCCATAAACGGCGCATTCACCGATCCGGCCACCTGGGGCGACAAGATCGTCCGCCCCGCCCTTCCCGAGTCGGTTCCATCCATCCGGAACATGTTCGTCTTTCCCCCCGAAGACGGCGAGAACGTGCCCATTGTCCGCGGCCCGAACATCGTGGCCCTGGAAACATTCCCCCCACTGCCGGATCATGCCGATCTGCCGGTGACCCTGAAGGTCGGTGACAACATTACCACGGACCACATTCTTCCCGGGGGGGCCGAAATCACATCCCTGCGTTCCAACATTCCTGCCATCAGCGAATTCGTGTTTTCGAGGACGGACAAAAACTTTGTCCAGCGAGCCAGGCAGGCACAGGAAAGCATCATTGTGGGCGGGGAAAACTACGGTCAGGGTTCGAGCCGGGAACATGCGGCATTGGCACCGAGACATTTGGGCATTCGCATCGTCATTGCCAAATCCTTTGCCCGCATTCACATGGCCAACCTGATAAACTTCGGTGTGCTGCCGCTTCTATTCACCGATGCCGACGATTATGACAAGACAACCATGGCCGCCACCGTTTCCCTGTCGACCACCGAACTCGCCCCGGGAAAAACCGTGACGGCAACACTCGACACCGGG
>CAYWJL010000206.1:0-3838 GCA_964458145.1 uncultured Desulfovibrionales bacterium
TCGGGGCGGTGTCCATATTCGCTGCCATGGTTCTGGCCGAGTGGCCGGGGAGAAGGACAAACACGGCACCTGAGTGAACGTGAAAAGGGGCGGGTTGAAAAACCCGCCCCTTTTCAGTCGAACGTTTCGTGGATGGTGCGCGTGGAGTCAGTGCGGACCGGTTTAGTTGAAGAATCCCTTCAGAGCCTTGCCCGGGTCGATCCCGCCGGGTTTTTTGCCTTTGAAGAGTTTTTCCGTGGCTTTTTCCTTGAGTTCCTGGACGCCCTTGTCCCGCAGCAGGCTGGAGAGGTCCAGTTTGAAGGCCGGTTTGTCAAAGGTGCCGGTGATGCGTACGGGCACAGTCAGTCCTGCCAGTTCGGACAGGGGTTCGCCTTCCTGACCCTTGAGGGAGGAGACAACTGTGGCCTTGATCAGGTAATCCATGCCTTCCCTGGGCAGGTCGACCTTGCCCTCACCATTGACCCGCATGAGCGGGGACATCATGAGCAGGTCCCGGTTGTCCAGTACGCCGTTTGTCACCGTGGCCGTACCCCCCAGGGAAGCAAAATCCGTCTGGTTGACTTCGCTCGGGTCGGGGGTGCCGCCTTTGATTTTGGTCACGGCGTCCCTGAGCATCTTGGGCAGATTGATTCCCTTGATGGCCCCGTTGGCAAAGTCAAAAGCGAGCTTGCCGTTCAGGTTGGCCTTGAGGTCGTCGACCGTCATTCCGGCTGTTGTCAGGGAGGCCGTGCTCGTGGTCGTTCCGGTGAGGGTATCCTTGCCGGTCATGTCCTTGAGCAGGGGCCCGATCTGCATGGTGGCCAGTTTTTCGGTCACGCTCATTTTCGGCGTCGTGCCGCGGACATCGAGCATGGTGGTGCCGTCAAAGGTTCCTTCGTACAGGTTGGCCGAGATGGGATCCATGGTGATTTTTCCCTGTTTGGCCACCAGGTTGACCAGAATCTTGGAGAGGTTGAGCTTGTTCACCGTGACCTTGCCCATGGTCAGCTTGCCGTCGATATCCAGGGACCGCAGGGTATCGATGGGCAGGGGGATGGGAACCTGCCCCTGATTGGTTTCCTGCCTGGCTGAGGCCTGTTTGGCTGTGTCCGTCTCTTGTGCTGCCGGCTTGTCCTTTTTGGGCGGCAGGTAGCGGTCCACATCGATCTGGTCCACATCGATCCCAAAGTCTATGGCCGGTTTGGCGAAGTTTGTGACCTTGCCGGTCCCTTTTATCGTGGTTGCATCCAGGAGCAGGGTCAGGGAGGTCAGTGCGGCCCGGTCGAGCCCGGCCGTGAAGGTCAGATCCGTCTGCACCTTGGTGAGAGCGGCCGGGTCTGCTGTTTCCACAGGGGGGAGTCCCATGGTCTGCATGAGATTTTTGGGGTTAAAGGGGGCCAGGTGCAGTTCTCCCGCAAACGAGGGGTTGGAAAGAATGGTCTGCCCGTTGACCTCGCCCTTGAGGTTCAGCCCGTAGGTGGTCAGCAGGATATTGGAGATGGTCAGGATTTCTTTCTGAAGGTCCGCGTTTATGTCCGTGGTCAGATCCAGATCCACCTTGCCGCCGGGCAGGGTTTTGCCGGTGCCGGAGATATTCAGCGCGGCCTTGGAAACCGCATAGGTCCCGGTCTGAGGATCGACAAGAGGTTTGCCTTTGAGGGTGATGCGGGCGGTGAGTTCGGGTTCCGTCATCTTCACATCAAAGCCGAAAAAGATGGAGAACGGGGATGCAAAAGCGATGTGATCCGCGGTCATCTCCACATTGGTCAATGCGGTGGATGTCTTTTTCTCCATGTCCTTCAGGGTGATCCGGCCGTTGGTGATCTGGACGCCGTCAATGGCCAGAGCGGCCAGGGCGAAGCCTTTGTCTTTTGGTGCGGGTGCTTTTTCGGGTTGTTCTTCGGTGGGCGTCGGTTTATCGGATTGGGCCGTGTCTTTTTTGCCCATATCCGACCAGTTGTTGGTTCCTTTGGGGCCCTTTTCCAGGTTGAGTTCAAATCCGTCCAGTACAATGGTTCCGATGCGGACTTCCTTGTGCAGTAGAGGGAGAATTTTGATGCGCAACTGGGCCTTGTCGATCCCGGCAAACACCTTGTCGGAGAATCCCGGGGCATTGCCCAGGCTGACCTGCCCCATCTCGAGGCCCAGCCAGGGGAAGACGGAGAGATCGATGTTGCCGGGGATGGACAGCTCCCTGCCGGTCTGTTTCTTGACCGCGGCGGCTATGTCGTCCTTGTAGTCGTTGGGATCGACCAGCAAGAGAACAGCGGCCAGGGTGCCGCCGACAAGAATGATCAGGATGCAGCAGATGATGAGGATGATTTTCAGGGCGCGCATGCACGACCTCCAGGGATGAGAGAAAGGGAAGGAAAAGGGAAGGCTGCTTGATCAGACAGGCAACACTAAAAAAAAGCAGGGGAGTTTTGTCAAGGAAATTGTGGTGGAGTATGCAGGACGTCGGTGAAGGCCGATCTGGCGAAATCGTCTGTGAAATTGTCGGGGGATGAAGGTGGTCATGAGAAAACCCGGATGGAAAAAGCGCAAAGGATTTTGCACGATGGTATCGGGGAGGATGTGGTACCATTTGTAGCCGAGACTTTTGAAATACGCTTTGGCCTGTGGGCAGAGGCCGACCTGTTTGGCCGCGACCAGAGCTGCATCGCGCTGGCATCTCGATGATGCGAACAGTTTGAAGAATCGGGTTCTGAATCCGTACCGGTGCATGATCGCCAGCATTCGTCTGAATTCCTGAAATCGGGACAGGGCATCGGCCTGGCAGAGAATCACGCCCCATGCAAAGAGTCCGCACAGAGCCATGAAGATCCATGCCCAGCCGACCATATCCGTGAGCAAAAGTTCCTTTGCCTTGATGCCTGCCAGCCATGACAACAGGGATACCTTGATGCTGGTCAGGTGGGGAAAGGGGGCGACCCGGAGATAGAGGTAGAGGGAAAGGATAGTCTTTATCATACGGAAATTGCCGGTTGAAGACCGTTCGGGATATTCTTGGGAACATATCGAATACGCAAACAATGTAGCCCCCCTCCCGTAGTTCAGGGAGGGGCTGGGGGAGGGTTTCAAACTGCTGGAGAAAGGCACCGGTTATACGACCCGCCCCTAACCCCGCCCTTACCAGGGTGGGGGATTTGTTCAACGATCCATTGAGGTTTTTATACTCAAGAGGGCAGATGACTGATGAGCTGAAAGTACGCTATTCCCGGATGAATCATCTGTTTGTTGCCGTTAACGTCAACCTGATTGATATGATGAAAATACTGCTTGTCCAGCCTCCGGTGGAGGATTTTTATGATACGGATATCCGACTTCAGCCGTTGGGGTTGTGTTATCTCAAGGCAGTGGTTGCGCGAGAATTTCCCGAAATCGATGTTCTGGTCAAGGATTTTCACCAGGGATATGGCCGCAGGACCATTCCTCTACCAGGGGAGCTGAAGTATCTCAAGGCGTTTTATCCGGCGCACGATCGAAGTCCTTTTTCCTCATTTTCCCAGTACTTTCATTTCGGCGCATCGTCTGAGGTCATTGCTGATTTCGTGCATGACGAGAAGCCCGATCTGGTGGGTATTTCCTCGCTCTTTTCCCCCTATTATCGGGAAGTGCTGGCTTGTGCCCGGGCCATCAAGGATCGTCTCCGTGTACCCATCCTTATAGGTGGAAGCCATGCGAGTGCGGCTCCGTCTACCCTCCTCGAGGACGAGAGTGTCGATTTTGTCATCCGGGGAGAAGGGGAACGGCCTCTTGTGGAATTTCTGAAGGCATGGGGCGATGGCGTCAATGGTATCAATGAGGGCAAGTTATGGAAAGGCCCGAGGGATCGGGTTCCCAATCTGGGATGGAAACA
>CAYWJL010000206.1:3848-4636 GCA_964458145.1 uncultured Desulfovibrionales bacterium
CGGGGAGAAGGGGAACGGCCTCTTGTGGAATTTCTGAAGGCATGGGGCAATGGCGGCAATGGCGTCAATGGCGTCAATGGGGGCAATTTCTGGAAAGGCCCGTGGGATCGGGTCCCCAATCTGGGATGGAAACAGGACGGTCGGTGCGTGTTCAATCCCGTGGAGCCCAATTATCCCTTTGTCTCACTGCCTCACCCGGATCTTTCGGATCTCCATCCCGATGACTATCGATTTCAGGGACAGCCCATGTGTTTCGTGACCACATCCAGAGGGTGTCCTCACCGGTGCGCCTTCTGTTCCGTCCATCTGACCTTTGCCCATGGATATCAGCACCGCGCACCCGAGGATATCGTTGCAGAGATCGGGGACCGATACAAGCAGGGATACCGAGTCTTTGATTTCGAGGATGACAACCTGACTTTCAACGAGCGGGATTTCTCGAACCTCCTGGATCTGCTGATGGACAGGTTCGAGGGAAAGGATGTGCGGTTTCTGGCCATGAACGGGATCTCCTACATGCATCTGGACAGGGATCTTTTGAAGAAAATGCGCCGGGCAGGTTTCACCCACGTCAATCTCTCCCTTGTTTCTGCCCAGGCAGCGACACTCGCCCGGATGCACAGGCCCCATCCCGTGGAGCGGTTCAAGGAAATCGCATTGGCTGCCTGTGACGTCGGGATGCACACCGTGGCCTATCTCATCCTCGGTCTCCCCGGTGAAACCCTGGAGGCAATGATGCAAACCCTGAAGGTTCTGGCCGGGCTGCCGGTTCTGGTGGGGGCGTCCAT
>CAYWJL010000207.1:0-4596 GCA_964458145.1 uncultured Desulfovibrionales bacterium
AAACAGGCCAAGCAGATGACCCTGGCAGGCCATTATGGTGGATGGATGCCTCCCCATGAAACCCAAGGGGGGAAATTCAAGTTTGGTACATAATTGGTACATGGACGCAAAAAAGGCCACTTTCGTGAGAAAGTGGCCTTTTGATAAAGCCTTGGGGTATAAAGCTTTTGTTGGTCGGGATGAGAGGATTTGAACCTCCGACCCCTTGAACCCCATTCAAGTGCGCTCCCAAACTGCGCTACATCCCGACAACGAGAGTCCTTCTATGGAGAAGGCCTTTTGTTGTCAAATAGTTTTTGCAGATTCTGCAATTTTTCTTTCAAACTCTGAATCCTGCCATAGGATTGGGAGATTCGGTCTTGGGAAATCGTGCCTGATGTGACCAGATTTGTAATGATTGTGACGGCTTTGGTCGTGATGTCGGGATCATACTCCAGGTTGTTGCCAAAGACGAGGATGTCGGCTCCGGCCTGGATGGCGAGGGTGATGGCCTGGTCGAGGCCGTATTCGTTGGTGATGGCCCCCATCTGCATGTCATCGGTCAGGACAACGCCTCCGAAGCCGAGGGTTTGGCGGAGCAGGCCGGTTATGGTTTTGTGGGACAGGGTGGCCGGATAGGTGTCATCCAGCCGGCTGTTGAAGATGTGCGCTGTCATGACGGCGTCACAGACGCCTTCCCGGATGAATCGGCGGTAGGGCTGCAACTCTGTCGGGGACCAGGTCTTGGAAACGTCGGTGACTCCTTTGTGGGAATCGGCCATGGCGCTGCCGTGGCCGGGGAAGTGTTTCAGGCAGGAGAGGACCCCTTGCTCATGCAGGCCGATGATGAACAGCTCCGCGTCGATGATGACCTGGTTCGGGTCGCTGGAGAAACTCCGGCCGATCTTGCCGATGGCCGGGGAAAGGGGATTGACGTTCAGGTCCACCACCGGGGCCAGATCCCAGTTGATGCCCACGCTTCCGAGGGTTTTGCCGGCCAGTTCGCCCATCTTTTCGATCCGCTCGTAATCACGAGCATCTCCCAGTTCCTGGGCGCTGGGCAGGGCGGGGAACCCATATTGGGGCTTGAGCCTGGCCACCCGGCCTCCCTCCTGGTCAACGGCCACGAGCAGGGGAATCGCCGCATGCTTCTTGAGTTCGGTGACAAGTTGTTTGACCTGCTCGGGCGAGGAGATGTTCCGTTCGGGTTTGTGCAGGCTGACGTCATAATCGAACAGGATGACCGAACCGAGATGCCGGTCCCGAATATCCCGGACTATGGATGCGTTCTCGTCCACGCTCAACCCCCGGAAGCCCACCATGAGCATCTGGCCGATCATGGTGTCGAGATCGGGATCGTTGTGTTCTGCCTGGATCGGTTGGTCGGCATGGGCAGGGCAGAGCCATAGAAAGATGGTCAGGATGATGAGGATGAGATGGTTTCGCATGGGAGTCAGGGAAAAAGGTGGGGGGATGAAGGATATAAGATATAAGATATAGGATAGAGGATATATGATATTGGATAGAGGATGGACGCGGAAGTCCGAAGTCTGAGGTCGGGAAATGCCGGAGTTTCGCTTTCTTGCCGTCATCCCGGCGGAGGCCTGGAACTTGGATGACATGGAGACTGCCTCACGTGCCGGGCTGCCGGCCACATCCTTCAAGATCCCGGATCAAGTCCGGGATGACGGATGGTGACCTTGGACCAGAGACTGTACTCCTCGTGTCCTGTCTCCAGCCTCCAGCCTCCTGCCTCCTGCCCTCCTGTCCTCCTGTCCTCCTGTCCTCCATCCTCCATCCTATATCTTTTATCCTCGATCTTTCATCCCAACGACGCAACATACCAGGCCGCGGTTTCGTCGAGGCCCTGGCGGACGCTGTGGGTAGGTTCGTAGCCGAGGAGTGTTCTGGCCTTGGTGATATCGGCCAGGGAGTGGCGGACATCGCCTGATCTGAAATCCCGGTACACGGGTTCGGGGATGGTCAGGTCGGGCCGCTGGGCGGCAACCCTGTCCCGTATGAGGGCGAAGAGTTCGTTGAGTGTCGTACGCTCCCCAAAGGCCACGTTGTAGACCTGGCCTGCCGCATCCGGATGCTCTGCCGTGGCTGCGAGGATGTTGGCCTGGACGCAATTGTCGATGTAGCAGAAGTCCCGTGATGTCTCACCGTCTCCGTTGACGTATACGGGTTCCCTGGCGAGCATCCCGGCGAACCATTTGGGCATGACCGCGGCATAGGCGCCGTCGGGGTCCTGGCGACGGCCGAAGATGTTGAAATACCGCAGGCCGATGGGGTTGAATCCGTAGGTCCTGCCGAAGACATCGGCGTAGAGCTCGTTGACATATTTGGTCACCGCATACGGGGACAAGGGACGGCCGATGCAGTCTTCGACCTTGGGAAGTCCCGGATGATCGCCGTAGGTGGAACTCGATGCTGCATAGACGAATCGTTTGACCCCGGCATCACGCGCGGCCACAAGCATGTTCAGGAAACCGGAAATGTTGTTCGCGTTGGTGGTGATGGGATCTTCGATGGATCGGGGTACCGAGCCGAGAGCCGCCTGATGAAGCACATAGTCGGCATGCTCGCAAACCTGCTTGCAGGTGGAAAGATCCCGGATGTCGCCCTCGATGAACGAGAAGCGGGACCATCTTTCCGGAGTGACCAGGGATCGGACATCCTCGAGATTGTGTTTGTGGCCGGTAGAGAAGTTATCCAGCCCGATCACCCGCTGGTCGAGATCGAGCAGGGTTTGGAGGAGGTTGGAGCCGATGAATCCGGCAGCGCCGGTGACAACCCATGTCTTTGGATTGCTGGTGAGGTGGCCTGTGACGGCCGAGTAATGGTTCATGAGTATGATTGGTGGGTAGGATGGTTGATCATGGGGTTGGGTTCACCCCTTGACGTTCGTAAACTCGTTTATCTTCCAGGTAAATTTTCCCTGGGCTTTTTCCAGGGCAAAGGCTTCAACTTCTTCGTGCCAGTCGCAGAAATGTTTGACCAATGTATCGGCCATGTCCGAGAGGACGAATCCCTTGCGACCGGCCACCTTGACCAGCAATGGTTTGCCAAGGACTTCTTCGGTCGCTTTGATTTTTCCCCAGGCTGCCCTGTAGGACATACCGAGTTCTTTGGCCGCCTTGTTCAGCGAGCCGAGTTCCTTGACCTTTTGCAGAAGAAGTACGCGGCCCATGCCGAAGAACATGCCTTTTGGCGTTTCGAACCAGAGATGGGTTCTCATCGTGGTTGTAATCATTGTGGACATTCCTCCTGAAACGGATCTGTTCGCGGAAGCAGGTATCATATGGCGTCCGTGTATGCTGGACACGTAACCAGAATGTGAGTGCCGGTCAATGAAGGACGTTTTTTTTTGTGTCACACGTACCATCACCGTGAGTCGTAAAAACAGGACTTGACCCGGTCTCGATGGTCAATCAAAATAGCTCGCTCATTGTGGGTGATTCTTGGAGTCCGTGGATTTGACATGAGGAACGGTGCATGCCCTTTATGAACCACTCTTTTGCCTTTTGCGTGTCTGCTGGAGCTGCCGGCACCATGAAAACGGTGTCGTGATGCGACGATTTTGGGTCCGCGTGGGACGCAGCCTCCGTTTTGCCTATTTGAAGATTCTGCGTATCAAGGCTCCTCCCCACTCCATCGGATTGGGCATGGCCGTTGGCGTTTTTGTGGGCTGCCTTCCGCTCATACCCTTTCAGACGGTCATTGCCGTGGCCCTTGCCTTTGTTCTGCGATGCAGCAAGATTTCGGCGGCCTTGGGCACCTGGGTTTCCAATCCCGCCAATGTGGTCTTTGTCTATTATTTTCTCTACCGCATCGGTCGTCTGATCATTCCCGGCAATGCTCAGGGGTTCGACCCCAGCCAGTTGGCCCTGACCGACATGCTCGCCTCCGGCTGGCATCTGGTCATGGTCATGAGTGTGGGCGGTCTTGTGATCGGCATACCCGCCGCCATTGTAACCTATTTTCTGACCGTTCGAATGGTGCTTCTGTATCACAAGAAAAGGGCTGCCCGACGGTTGAAGCGAACGGTGCGAAAACGGTAGGACGACCGGCCTGAACCGTGGCTCTTTATGATGGGTGCTGTCGGCGACCGGTCTTTTTTCGTATCAATCGGCTTGTAACCACCCTCTAGCAAGGATTGCTCATGGCGCATGATCGTCAAGGTACAGGGGCGAACCGCCCCAAGAAAAGCCTTGGTCAGAATTTTCTCGTGGATGGGAATGTCATTCGAAAAATCGTGGATCAGCTCGACATCGATTCGGAAGACACGGTTTTCGAGATCGGTCCGGGGCGTGGGGCCCTGACCCATGTTCTGGCTCAAAAGACACAAAGGCTCATGGTTCTCGAAAAGGATCGTGAGCTCGTCTACGCTCTCAAGGCCCGATTGCCGGGGCTCGGGGCCATTTTGGGCGACGGGCTCGAATTTGCCTGGGAAACCCTTGCGAAGGTGCCGTCCCTCAAAATCGTGGGCAATCTTCCGTACAATGTGGCCTCTCCCATCATGTGGGAGGTGTTCGGACGGGTCGGAGCGTTTGCGAAATGCTGTTTCATGGTGCAAAAGGAGGTGGCTTTGCGACTGGAGGCCAACCCCGGCAC
>CAYWJL010000208.1:0-4594 GCA_964458145.1 uncultured Desulfovibrionales bacterium
TCGGCCAGGGGGAGTTGTTCAAGGGATGTGAAGGGCATGGGCTCCTCGTGAAGGATAGGGGGGCAGGGGGATATTCGCAAATCGTTCGCAGGGAATGCAGGAAACGGGCGTAGCAGCGGGGAGTAGAATGGATGAAAGGGAAGGTTTCTGTCAACCAAAGGGAGGTTCAACAGATGTATCCGGCAAGATGTCATTCTTGCGGGGGGATGTTGGATGCGAGCAATGTTCGTTGGTTTTCTGGTGAGAGACCTTTTTGTATATTGATGATCGTACCCAGAATCACAGTGGGCATGTGCCTGTTTGATCGAGAAATCATGCCCCGACAGGATGCTTGAAGCTGAATACGGTTCCCTCTTCTTCGGAAGTCGAAAAGGAGACTTCTCCCCCGAGGATTTTTTCTCCGAGGAGTTTCATGGAAAAGGTCCCGATCCCCCTGCCGGCCTGCTCCTTTGTGCTGAAATTGCGTTGGAAGATGCGTCGGGATACGTCATCGGGTATTTTCCGGGCGTTCCAGACGCGGAAGAAGATAGTGTCAGCGTCATTCTGATCGATCCATACCTTGACGACTTCCTGTTTGTCGCCGGCCTCGAGGGCATTGATGACCATGTTGTTCAGGACACGCATGAGCAGAGAGAAATCTGTTGTGATGGCTTGCTTGGGGTAATCGACCGCGAATTCCAGATGTTTTTCATGGGCAGAGGGATGGTTGGCAAAGAACGAGGCGAGTTCTTTCATGATCTCGGTCGTTGATGATTCCACCCATGCAGGGAGATAGTCGTGGGAGTGGGTTTGGGACAAGTAAAGCTGGATGGCGATTTCCTGCACGATCCGCTCGGAAGCATGATGCACGGTATGCGCGAGTTTGGAGGGATGTTTCCGGACAAGGAGTTCGCTTCCGCCAACGAGCATGGTGAGCAAGTTGTTGATATCGTGAAAAAAAGTTCTTTCAAGCGCTGCCCATTGTTGTTGCTGGGTGATATCCTGAAGAAAGAGAAGGAGAAAACGCCGGCCTTCAATAGTGATAGGATGAGATTTGACGAGAAGGGACACATCAACCTCTTTGCCGCATCTATTGGCCGTCAAAGCGCATATTTTTTCAACCGGAGTATTGTATTTGAGGCTCGAGACAATGGCGATGGCTGCACCACAGGTGGAGCAATACTTGGTCGTTCCGCACCCTGCTGGTTGATCGTGTGCGTGGATGCATTGCAGAACATCCCCGGGTCTCATGCCCAATGCCTTGTGGGGATCGTCGATGCCGACCATTTTCAGAAAGGAGTCGTTCATGGCCAGAATTTGCCGGTTGGTGTCCAACACAGCCAAAAGACCGCTGAGAGAATGAAGGAGACCCGAGATAAAGGGATTATGGTTGAGCAGTTCGATTTCCTGGGCGATTTCAGCCTCGCTTGTTTTTTCAGCAGGAGCAAAATACGTGTTCGTGGTCTGCACGAAAGACCACCTAATGAGGATTTACCTGGGGTAAGTTGGGTGTGAAGGCGCGTGACCGGTAAATTGGACAGGAAGCATTTTCACCACCAAAAATATCTGAATATTTGCTTTCAGGCAAGTCCGGAGTATGACGAGGTGGTCCTTTTGGCGGTTTGATACAATCGTCAACCTGATGCGGCCGCTGATGACCCTGCTCCTTGTCGGGATGCTCCTTCCCCCCATGTTGAACGCTCTGACTGCATAGATCGTCCGTCCGGATCATGGGGGGAAGGATGATGGAGATTCATCCGTGCTTCATGTGATGGATCTGGGGAGCCCAGTGTTCCATGTCGGGTTTGATACGCATCATGCCGGTTTCCTGGCCGATTTCGCAGGCAAGGCAGCCCAGAAAGAGGATGAGCATGATCACACCGAGAATCTTTTGCCAGGATTTCCTGCTCTTTTTCAAAAAGATGATGCTTGGCAGAATGCCGAAGAGAATGACGATGCCCACCCCGCCCACAATGTTCAGTGCCTGGAGAAAAACCTCGGGCCAGATAAGGGCGATGGCCAGCGGAGGGATGAATGTCAGGGCGATGACAAGGGTGCGGTTTGTGATACCCATCTGATTTTCGGTCATATCCTGGATGAATCCCATGAGCCCCATGCTGTTGGCCAGGTAGGAGGTCATGATGGCCAGGAGGGAAAAGATCAGTGAGGCGATCATGAAGAGCGGGGTCCCCAGGATCTGTGCCATGGGCACGGTTGCCGGGAGATTTTTATGGAAGGAGGTCAGCAGGCTGTTGACGGAATCGTCCAGGGGAAGCACGCCCAGGGCCGTCTGTATCCACAGGGCATTCATCACAAATCCCAGGATCATGCCCAGAAGCATGGTTTTCCACAGCAGGGAAAAATCCCATTTGAGATTCGTGCTGATGGTCGGAATGATGTTGTGGAAATGGAAGGCCGTGACAATGATGGGCGCGGTTGCCGGCAGAAATCCCCAGTCCGCAAAGGTGTAATGGCTGGTCTGAACGTGTGTCTCGCCCATGAAGACCATGAGACAGAAAAACACCAGCAGACAGACCATGATAAGTGTGTTGTATTTGAGGATGAGCCCCGTGTTCATCAGGGCCACCCAGGTGATGATGGCGAAAAAGACCAGGGTGAGCAGCCAGTTATAGTCGGCGGGAATATGGAAGAGATTGGCCAGGATGGAGGCCCCCCCGGTGAGATAGGCGACCAGCAGCCCGTACAAAATGAGCATGTTCGCAAAGATAGCCACCCACTTACCGGCTGTGCCCAGGTATTGCTGATACAGGCTGGGCAGGTTGAAATTTTCTTTCCTGCTTGCCACCGCCTCCTTGCCCAGGACAACGGCTGAAAAGAACATGGCTCCACCAAGCACCACCATCCCGATCATGGCCGGCCCGAGCCCGGCAAGCCCGGTATTGATGGGCAGGGCCAGAATGCCCACGCCGATGAGATTGCCCACAACGAGAAAACTGATGGTCAGGACGGTCAGGATGGAGGATTGCTTGTTCATGGGATTCCTTTGGGGGTTGGGGTCAGAGGGTATTGTAAACATCTGCGCATGACTATCTATAACACCATCACCCAAAACTCGTAGGGGCGATTCATGAATCGCCCGTTTTTGCAGCCCCCCGGGAGGGGCTGCAAAAACGATCTTTGATAGCCTGTCATTGTAACAGTTAGTTTGCGGCTGAGCTTATGACGATGTGTATGATCGGTTACTGGTAGAGTTCTATTTCAGGTTTTCTGTCTCCAAGGATGGCGACTGCGTAAAGGGGCATAAAGATGATGTTTTGTTCGGGGAGTTCTCTGTAGATATTTCCTGAGAGGACCACACCATGCGGGCAATTGGAATATTTTTCAAGCATCATGTGCAGACTTTTCAAACTGCCTCCTTTGCCTGACTTGATTTCAAGAGGATGGATGTTGCCTTTCTCCACAACCAGAAAGTCGATTTCCGCGTTGCTTCCCCGGGCTTGCCGTGCCCAATAAAACAATTCCCGGCTGTGCCAGGCCAGAAGTTCCTGAGCCGCGAATTGTTCGGCCAGTTTGCCCCGATACATGGCCAGGAGATCATCCTGGTGCATCTCCATGTCTACGGGTATCTGACACAACCGTTGGAGCAGCCCGATATCGAGCATGGCAACCTTCATTTTTTTGGGATTGGCCGTCGCTCCCAGAGGCAGACCCGAGGGATCGCAATCAAGGATGGTATGGAGGATTTTTGCCTTGGTCAGTACGTCCAGGGCTTTTTTATTGGTCTGATAGGAATGGCCCGCATCGAGGTGAGTATACTTGATCTGCCCGCCCACGGACCTGGCCGCGTTGAGGAACACCGCATCAAGGCATGTGGGATCGACTTTGGGCGTGTATTTTGAAAAATCATCCCGATAGGTGCTCAGAATCTCGGATTGAACCTCGAAAACCTCCTTCATGGATCCTGTATCGCGGTAGACTCTGACACATTCAGGCATGCCCCCCACAAAGAAGTATTTTTTGAGCTCGTCAAGAATCATGCGCTGTACGGTTTCAGATACCTCACGGGGATGCGTCACAACGGCCCGTGCCATGGGCTCCTTGTCCATGGCCAGCAGGTATTCATAAAAGGTCATGGGATGGAGATGGAGATACTGGAAACGTCCGACCGGTGTTGAAATGCGGTTCAGGGCGAACTCCAGGAGAGAGCCGGCCGCAATGACATGCAGTTCGGGAATCTGTTCGTACATATAGCGCAGAGCCAGGATTGCCCTTGGGCATGCCTGGATTTCGTCCAGAAAGAGCAGAGTTTTTCCGGGAATGATTCGCTCCGTAGCGACTTCCAGAAGCTGGATGACATGATCGGGCTCGAGATTTTCCTTGAAGCAGGCGTGCAGGTCACGTCGTTTTTCCAGGTCGATCTTCAGCACACGATCAAAACAGGAAGAAAGCGTATTTTCAACCAACCATGTCTTGCCCACCTGTCGCGCCCCTCTGATGATCAGTGGTTTGCGGCGGGCGGCATTTTTCCAGCCAATGAGCCGTGCTTGGACAAATCTGAACATGGCCGTGCTCCGGAGGACAGCGTGAAGGGCAGGTGTAATAACACCTTTTAGAAGGAAAGGTTCTAAAAGTCAGGGTTCTTTTAGAATTGATG
>CAYWJL010000209.1:0-4586 GCA_964458145.1 uncultured Desulfovibrionales bacterium
GCCGACCTGTGGCCCGTGAGGATCGATCCCACCCAGGTGGAGCAGATCGTCACCAACCTCTGCGTCAATGCACGGGATGCCATTGCAGGCGTGGGCAGAATCACCCTCGAGACGGCCAATGCCGAACTGGACGAAAAATACTGCGCCGCACATCCCGGGGCCGAACCCGGCCGGTATGCCATGCTGACGGTCAGCGACACGGGGTGCGGCATGGACAGGGAAACCATCCGACATATCTTCGAGCCGTTTTTCAGCACCAAGGAACCGGGCAAAGGGACCGGCCTGGGCCTTGCGACCATCCACGGCATCGTCAAGCAGAACAACGGCCATATCAGCATCTACAGCGAACCCGGGGCCGGAACGACATTCCGCATCTATCTGCCCCGATTCAAGGGAGAGTCCGAGGACGCCGCACCCGCAATGACGACCACGCCCACCCAGGGCGGCAGCGAAACCCTGATGGTGGTCGAAGACGACGAATCGATCCGCAGTCTCGTCCACCAGGTTCTCGAGAGCCAGGGGTATACGGTTTTCTCGGCCGGGTCTCCCCACGAGGCCCTGAAGATCACGGCCGACCTTCCCGGAACCGTCCATCTCCTGGTCACCGATGTGATCATGCCCGGCATGACAGGCAAGGACCTCGCCGGCAGGCTTGCCGAAATCTACCCGGACATGAAATGCCTCTACATATCCGGCTACACGGTCGATATCATCTCCAGGCAAGGCGTTCTCGAGGAGGATGTGCATTTCATCGCCAAACCATTCACCATCGATGTCATCGAACGAAAGGTCCGCGAGGTGCTCGACGGCTGAGCCCTCCGGCCATCACGGTTTTACCGGCACACCACAACCCGTTTGAAAAACAAAGTTTTCAAAACGGATGCAGAATGAACGCCAAAGCAATCGAACCGTAGGGGCACCCCTTGCGGGTGCCCTTTTTGCCATGAACCCCACCTCTGAGACGTCGCCTGAATTGGGCACCCGCAAGGGGTGCCCCTACGGGACAGAGAACACAAGGTAGAGTACGTCCGGCCGCAACATTTATTGACTGTCAATAAATGTTGCGGCCGTTTTTTTGCCTGCCTTATTCCCCCTATCCCCCAGCAAGGCTGCGGCCTCCCTTGACACCGGCCACGCTTTCTCTGTCAACAAAAGTTGCGATCAAAGCTGTCTTACACGTCCCCCCACTGCCGCACATCACGATTACCACTCAAAAATCTGTCAAAATAACAATATCTTAAAGCATATCTTTCCCCTTTGGTCCGTTTCTTGTTTTACCAGAACACAACCCAAGGAGAGATCAATGTTCGTAGGACTCAAGATGCTCAAGGATTTCAGAACGGCCACCCCCGATACCCTGGCCGTTGATGCGGAAAACATTCTGGAGGAAAGCGGTCTCTGGATGGTTCTTGTTGTGGATGGGGACAAACTGGTGGGGTATGTGCGCAAGGAAGATCTGAGCGCGGCAATGCCTTCGGTCATGACCGGTCTGGACAAACACGAACTGAACTACCTGCTTTCCAAACTGACCTTGTCCAAAATCATGCGCAAGGACATGACCACCATTGCCCCGGAAGCTGAAATCGAGGTTGCGGCCGCCCTGATGCGCGAGAAGAACCTGGCCGGACTGGCTGTGGTGAACAAGGACGGGAAGTTGATCGGTTACATCAACCGGAGCCTCATGCTCGATGTCCTGGCCGAGGAAATGGGGTACAACACAGGCGGATCACGCATCGTCTTCGAGGTGGAGGACCGGCCCGGGGTGCTTCTGGACGTCACCGGCGTGGTCAGTGAAATGGGCTACAGCATCATCTCCACTGGGACGTTTTATCACAAGACCCGGCGCATGGTGGTCATCCGGGTGAACACGCCCAACCCGTCTTCAATAGCCGCCGCCTTGCAGAAAAAAGGCTACGAGGTCGTGGGGCCGGAGGATTTCGTGCATGAATGGAGCTGACTCCAACCTCCTTGAAATCGAAAAGATGACCCTGACCTTCAGGGGACTGGCCGCTCTCTCCAGGGTGACCTGCCGTGTCCCTGCCGGTTCCATCACCTCCCTCATCGGTCCCAACGGAGCCGGCAAGACGAGCATGCTCAACTGCATATCCGGTCGATACACCCCGGACAGCGGTTCCATCACCATGCAGGGCCGTCCCCTGCTGGGCGTTCCCGCCCACAAACGGACCGCAATGGGTCTGGCCCGCACCTTCCAGAACATCGCCCTTTTCAAGGGGCTCAGTGTTCTCGACAATCTCATGGTGGGCCGACACGCACGCATGAACTACGGCATACTCGCATCCCTTTGCTATTTCGGAAAGGCACGCCGTCAGGAAACGGAACACAGAAAATATGTGGAAGAGATCATCGATTTTCTGGATCTCTCCCCCTTTCGGCACAAAACAGCCGGGCACCTGGCCTACGGGCTGCAAAAAAAAGTGGAGCTCGGGCGCGCCCTGGCCGCCCAACCGGACATGCTCCTCCTGGATGAACCCATGGCCGGGATGAACCTGGAAGAAACCGAAGACATGGCACGCTACATCCTGGATATCAATGAACACTGGGAAACCACGATTTTTCTGGTCGAGCACGACATGGGAGTCGTCATGGACATCTCCGATCACGTGATCGTTCCCGACTTCGGCCTGGTTCTGGCGGCCGGCACCCCCAGACAGGTGCGCGAGAATCCCAAAGTCCATGAAAACGAGCTACCAGACAACACTTCCCGGTCTCCTTGTCCACAACGCCCGGCAGCATCCTGCAAAGGTTGCCATGCGCGAAAAAGACCGGGGGATCTGGCAAAAATACACCTATGAGCAGTACCTGCAGATCACGTCCGAATTCGCGGCCGGACTCAAGAAACTCGGTCTCGGCAGGGACGACATCCTGATCATCATCGGTGACAATCGCCCCGAATGGCTCTGGGCCGAACTGGCCATTCAGGGCATCGGGGGCGTCTCGCTGGGACTGTATCAGGATTCGCCCGCCCAGGAGGTTCGATTCATCTTCGAACTCTCGCAAACCAGGCTGGTGGTCGCCGAAGATCAGGAACAGGTGGACAAGATACTTTCCATCAAAGAGGAACTCCCGGACCTGGACTACATTGTCTACCATGACCCCAAGGGGTTGGAATGCTACGAGGCAGAGGGGCTCCTCTCCTTTGATCAGGTCCGGGAAATGGGACGCGACAGGGCCGGGGAGTATCCGGAGTGGACCCGGGAGGTGTCCCCGGAAGACGTCTGTCTCATCGTGACCACCTCGGGAACAACCGGGCGGCCCAAACTGGCCATGCTCTCGCACACCAATCTCTTGAGCATGGCCTGCAACCTCGGCCAGGCAGATCCCAAGTACAGCACCGACGAATTCGTCTCATTCCTGCCTCTGGCCTGGATAGGCGAACAGATGATGGCTGCGGGCACGGCATTGTTGTTCGGTTTCTGCGTCAACTTTCCCGAGGAACCCGATACCGTGCAGGAAAACATCCGTGAAATCGGCCCCAACCTGATCTTTTCCCCCCCGCGTATCTGGGAGAACATGGCCGCTTCCGTGCGGGTGAAAATAATGGAGACCACGCCCCTCAAACGGTTTCTCTACCATTTTTTTCTGCCCTGGGGATACGCGTACGCCGATACCGTTCTGAACGGGCAAAAGCCGGGGTTCCTGCAGAACGTCAAATACCGGGTGGCCTGGTTCGCTCTTTTCAGGGCCCTCAAGGATCGACTCGGCTTTTCCAACATCCGCTCGGCATCCACGGGAGGCGCCCCCCTCGGTCCGGACACCTTTCGCTTTTTCCACGCACTCGGCGTCAATCTCAAGCAGATCTACGGCCAGACCGAAATCGCCGGAATCTCCTGCATCCATACAAACGGGGAGGTGGATTTCGACACTGTGGGCCACCCCATTCCGGAGACGGACATCAAAATTTCCGAACAGGGCGAAATCCTTTCCAGAAGTCCGGCCGTCTTCAAGGGGTATCTCCACAATCCCGAGGCCAGTGCCGAAACCCTGGAGGATGGATGGCTCAAGTCAGGGGATGCAGGCTACTTCAAGGACAACGGCCAGCTCGTGATCATCGACCGGCTGAGCGATGTCATGAAACTCAAAAACGGGACCACATTTTCACCCCAGTTCATTGAAAACAAGATCAAGTTCTCCACCTATGTGCAGGAGGCCGTGGTCATCGGCAGGGATCGGGAGTTCATCACCGCCATCGTCTGCCTCGACGCGGAGATTGCCGGCCGCTGGGCAGAAGCGGAGCAGATAACCTATACCACCTACCAGGATCTGGTATCCAGACCCGAGCTCTATGCCCTCATCAAGGAAGAACTGGAATCCCTGAACGACACCCTGCAGCAGGGCACCCGGATCCACTCCTTTGCCCTCCTGTACAAAGAGCTGGACGCTGACGACGGGGAACTCACCCGAACGCGCAAGATACGGCGCACGATTATCGAGGATCGATACGGCGAACTCATCGAGGCCCTTTATTCCCACCGGGATTCTGTCCACCTCACGGCGTGCATCACCTACCAGGATGGCTGCGTGCGTGAAATGAACGGAGCGATTCGCATTCAAAAGATTGAGATTTA
>CAYWJL010000210.1:0-4578 GCA_964458145.1 uncultured Desulfovibrionales bacterium
CGGGAGCATGTTGCCTGGATCGGCAAGGACAAGGAGCTGAATACGGTCAAGGCTTCTGAGCTGGTGCGTATCGCAGTTGAAAAGCTGCGCCGCAACACGCCTCTTGTAGCCACAAGATTTCAGGCAACCAAGCGGGTGATGGTCATCGGCGGTGGTGTGGCCGGAATTCAGGCCGCCCTGGATTGTGCCGACGCCGGTATTGAAGTCATCATGATTGAGCGGGAATCGTCCATCGGCGGCAAAATGGCCAAGATCGACAAAACCTTCCCCACCGTTGACTGCTCTTCCTGTGTTCTTGGTCCCAAGATGGTGGACGTGGCCCAGCACCCGAACATCACGCTGTACGCATCTTCCGAAGTGGAAGAGGTCGGCGGGTATGTGGGGAACTTCGACGTTACGATTCGGCGCAAGGCCACGTACGTCAACTGGGATCTGTGCACCGGCTGTGGTCTGTGTACGGAAAAATGCCCCAGCAAAAAGAGCCCCGACAAGTTCAACGAAGGAATTGCCCCCACCACGGCCATCAATATTCCTTTTCCCCAGGCTATCCCCAAAAAGGCCTCCATCAATCCGAAGACCTGTATTATGCTCACCAAGGGCAAATGCGGGGTTTGTGCCAAGGTGTGTCCTGCCGGGTGTATCGATTTCGAGCAGAAAGATACCATTATCGAAGAAAAGGTCGGGGCTATCGTGGCCGCCACCGGATTCGATCTCTTTGATTACACCGTGTACGGTCAGTACGGAGCAGGGAAATACCCTGACGTGGTCACCTCGCTGCAGTATGAACGGATGATGAACGCTTCCGGCCCCACCGCCGGACACATCAAACGTCCTTCCGACGGCAAGGAGCCCAAGAAGGTGGTCTTTATCCAGTGCGTCGGTTCCAGGGATAAATCCGTGGGCCGTCCCTACTGTTCCGGTTTCTGCTGCATGTATACCGCCAAACAGGCCATTTTGACCAAAGACCATATCCCGGATTCCGAGTCCTATGTTTTTTATATGGACATCCGTTCACCGGGCAAAGGGTATGATGAGTTTACCCGCCGGGCTCAGGAAGAGTACGGAACGCAGTATATTCGCGGCCGTGTTTCCATGGTTTATCCCCGCGGCGACAAACTCGTGGTTCGCGGTGCGGATACCCTGGCAGGCGAACAGGTCGAAATGGAAGTGGATCTCGTGGTGCTGGCCGTTGGTGTTGAATCCGCTGTGGGAGCCTCCAACCTGGCAGAAAAACTGCGTATCTCGTACGACAGCTATGGTTTCTTCCTGGAAGCTCATCCCAAGCTGAAGCCCGTGGAAACCAATACCGCCGGTGTCTATCTTGCCGGTTGCGCTCAGGGACCCAAGGATATTCCCACATCCGTAGGTCAGGGCAGTGCGGCGGCAGCCAAGGTTGCGGCCCTGTTCTCCAAGGAAGTGCTCGAAAGCGATCCGCAGGTATCCAAGGTCGATCTTGCCCGGTGTGTGGGCTGCCTGAAGTGTGTCGAGACCTGTCCTTTTGGGGCCGTCAAGGAAATTCAGGATCGGGGCGGCAATACCAAGGCCGAGGTCATCGAGACCGTGTGTCAGGGTTGTGGCATCTGTACCGTGACCTGTCCTCAGGGGGCCATCCAGCTGCAGCATTTCAAAGATAATCAGATTCTTGCGGAGGTAAACGCCTTATGTCAGGCCGAAATGAGCTTCGAGTAGAGGGACGCGAGCTGCGCATCGTCGGCTTCCTCTGCAACTGGTGTTCCTACGGAGGGGCGGACACGGCCGGTGTCGGGCGTTTCGTACAGCCCACAGATATTCGGGCTATTCGCGTCCCCTGTTCCGGGCGCATCGATCCCCTGTTCATTGTCCGGGCCCTGGTGGCCGGAGCTGACGGGGTTCTGGTGTCCGGTTGTCATCCTCGGGACTGTCACTATGCCGAGGGGAACTTTTATGCCCGGCGGCGTCTGGAGATGCTCAAGCAGTTTCTCCCCGTGACCGGCATCGATCCCCAGCGGTTCGAGTACACCTGGGTTTCCGCATCCGAAGGCGCACGCTGGCAGGAAGTGGTTACCAAATTCACCGAAAGAATTCACAGCCTTGGTCCGGCTCCCCATATTCAGGGCGGCAGCGGCTACGAGGAGTTGTGCCTCAGACATATTGAGGCCGGTGTTTTGCAGGGCGAAACCTGTCCCTGCCATAAGGAGAAGGGTTTATGAGCATGCTCGAAGAACTCAAAGAACAGATCCGTGCGGCCCTGCCGGATCTGGACATGGTCATCGCCTGGGAACAGGGGTTTGACGCGGCCCATGGCACTCCCTTGTTCATCCGCAGCGAGGAAGATATCGATCGGCTTATGGTCGGTCCCCTTTCCGTCCAGAATCCGGCAACCTACCTCCCCGCCCTGGTCAAGGCCAGGGGTGCCGGGAAGATCGGTGTCGTGGCCAAGGGATGCGACTCCCGGGCCATCGTGGAACTGCTGCAGGAAAAGCTGATTCCGCGGGAACAGGTCGTCATCTTCGGTTTCGGCTGTACCGGCTGTGTCAGCCAGGCCGCTCGGCGGCGAGTCCCTGTCTTTGCCTTGCAAGGACGTGGCTGTTGAAAAGTGCATGACCTGTGAATATCCCAATACCCTGACCGCCGATCACTTTATCGGCGACAAGGTGGATACGGCTCGGGCCTGTGACAAGGCGCCTTCTCTGGAAGAGTTCGAGAAGCTTTCCCAGAACGAGAAGATGTCTTTCTGGCAGGAAGAGATGCGTCGCTGCGTGCGCTGCTACGCCTGTCGCAACGCCTGCCCCATGTGCGTCTGCCGGGATCACTGCATCGCCACTACCCACGATCCCCAGTGGATTTCTCAGGAAAACAACGCTCAGGAAAACTTCATGTTCCAGATGATCCACACCATGCACCTGGCCGGTCGCTGTGTGGAGTGCGGTGAATGTGAACGGGCCTGCCCGGTCAACCTGCCGCTTATGCTCCTGCGTCGGACCATGGGTGAGGCTGTTCGCAATGTTTTTGAGTACACCACCGGAACCGATCCCGAAGTGGTGCCACCGCTCATGACCTTTCAGGTCGAAGAAGAGAACATCAACGAGAGGGGCTGGTAATGGAACGTAAATTCATCAGCCATGACGATATCACGGCCTGGCTCGACGGGCTTGCCAAGGATCATGTGGTCCTGGTGCCCATGAAGGATGGGGGTTCGGTCTCCTTCCGGCCTTATGTCCAGGGAAGAACTCCCAATCTGGACCGGCAGGCTGTACCGTCTCCCAAGGATGCGGTTTTTCCCCAGAATGAGACCCTGCTGAAGTACAGGTTTGAAAAAGACCCGGAAAATCTGGATCAGACCAAAATTCAGGTCAAGGAAACCCTGCCCGTGGAAAAAACCGTGGTTGTCGGGGCTCGTCCCTGCGGCACCCGGGGCATGCTTACCTTTGATCGGGTCTACGATTGTGAGAAGAATCAGGACCCCTATTATCGGACCAGGAAGGAAAACGCCCATCACGTAACCGTTGCCTGCACCAAGGTGGAATCCACCTGCTTCTGTCATGACGTGGGCAGCGGACCTGCCGACGGTGACGGCTCTGATGTGCTGCTGGTTCCGGTTGCGACAGGTTTCGTGGCCGAAGCGATGACCGAACGGGGCGAGGGACTGCTGGGAGCATCTCAGTTCAAGGCGGCCGGTGACAAGGAAGCCGAGGCTGAAGCCGTTAAGGCGGCCACCGTGGCCAAGCTTCCCGAAGCGCACGACTACTCAGACAGCGCCGAAAAGCTTATGGCCCGGTTCGACGATATGGCGTTCTGGGAAGAGCAGTCTGCCAAGTGTATCAGCTGCGGGGCATGTACCTATCTGTGTCCCACCTGTTACTGCTTCAATATTACCGACGATACCACCGGTCTGACCGGTCGTCGCCTGCGGTCCTGGGATAACTGCATGTCTTTCCAGTTCACCCTGGAAGGCAGCGGGCACAATCCCCGGCCCACCAAGGCGCACCGCCTCAAAAACCGGGTAGGGCACAAGTTTGCCTACTATCCCATGCTGCACGCAAATGCCATTGCCTGCTGCGGTTGCGGCCGGTGCATCAAGAGTTGTCCCGCAGGTGTGGATATCCGGGCCATCGTTCAGGCGGCGCAGAACTACACCCCCAAGAAGGAGGAGGGCGGCAATGAAAGCTAATCCATTGCTTCCGGAAATGGCTACCATCCTTGAGGTGGTGGAGGAAACCGCGAACATCAAGACCTTCAGGGTCCGGTTCGACGATGAAGAGGTGATGAAGAATTTCACCTTTGAACCCGGACAGGTAGGACAGTTATCAGCCTTCGGATTCGGCGAATCCACCTTTGTTATCAACTCCTCGCCCACACGCATGGACTATCTCCAGTTCAGCGTCATGCGGGTCGGGGAAGTGACCACCCGTCTGCACTCCCTGCAGGCCGGAGATGCCATCGGCGTGCGTGCCCCCCTTGGCCACTCTTTTCCGGTGGAGGAATTGAAGGGGAAGGACGTGGTTTTCGTGGGCGGCGGTATCGGTATGGCTCCCTTGCGGACCCTGCGTGTATACATGCTCGATAACCGCAAGGACTACGGCAAAATCACCCTGCTGT
>CAYWJL010000211.1:0-4531 GCA_964458145.1 uncultured Desulfovibrionales bacterium
CATCTGATCCTGATGCTTGATCTCCTCGATGGTCTTTTCGACGAAATCCTAGCTGACAAAAATTCCGCCGAAGAGCTGGAAAAACATTTTCAGTTTGCTGAAAAAACCAAGATATCCCCAGACACGCTTGAGAGTTATCTCCACATTGCGATCCGCGCAGACCAGATGGGCATCGATGAGACGGGCCTGTTTGATCCCCTCCATCATCTCCGCGCCGGGCTGTACCCCGAGCTTTTCGCCGATCTTGCGGTAGAACGAGGCAAGCATCAGTTGGGCGAGGACGAACAGGGTCTTCTTTTCCTTGATGACCTTGAAAATGTCCATGCGCCGCCAATTGTCCTGGTTGGCCATGGCCTTGTAGCGGGCCTCGCAGAGTTCCACGCACACGGAGTCCGGTTGTATCTCGTCGATAGTCGTTCTGACGTCCTCCACGCTCTCCCTGGAGACGTGGGCGGTTCCTACGAGGTAGATGTCCTTGCCGTTGGCCCGGACATGGGTACACGCTTTGGGTAGTTCTAATGATGAGGATGGCATAGTCTTCAATGGCTCGACGGCCACAGGAATGGTAGTGATGATAGAAAAACGGTCGATGGGGGGGTGCTCCAAGGGTCATTCGCCGGACAGGCTTGTATCGAATCATGCCTGAAAAAGATTGTAACATCATACAATCTGAGATAACCAATTGCACATTCACTCACCCGCAAGAGGAAAGGGGTATGCGTATGCAAAGCCTTTCGTTCTGTAAAGAGATAAACGATCCCCAGGAAAAAAAACGCCAGACCATGGTGTACGGGCGTATTCGGCAAAAAATCGCCGACTACCGGCACTATCATTTCACCAGGGAGCAGATCCACGCCCTGGCCATTTTTTTCGATCTGGCGCAGGAATTCAACTCCCTCGAGGATCTCTACGCCCTGGCCGTATGCACGCCCAAAACCATGTTCGGCATCGATGCCTCCCTCTACGTCCTGGACGCGGAAGGAACATTCGTCATCAAGGGCTCGACCATCGGCGACCGCTGTGTTCCTGAAACGTGGCAGGAACCCGACCACTTTTCCTGGACACCCTGGCAGCGGGAGAACCGATTCATCATCCCTGTACGGTGCAAGCACATGCTCACAGCCCAGCTTCCCTTTGTCCCGAAAAACAAGGACATCATCGGGATTCTCGAACTGGTCACCCCACGCACCCTGACCGAACACGAACGTTTCTTTTTTGAAAAATACGCCAACCGGGTCGGCTTCCAGACGCACAACAAGATCCTGAATTTCAACAATCAGGAGCACTTGCGATTTATCAAGAATCTGGTCCAGGATATCGGTCACAATGTCATCGTGCCCAACATGTACTTCAAACTCCTTTTCAACAAGCTCAAGAAGCATCTGGACGAACTCAAGGAGCGCCTGCGTGACCTGGCCTGGCAGCTCGAATCGAATCTTCAGACCACAAGTGCCCACCACCTCGATTCCGCCCTGGGAAGTCTGGACAAGAGTGCCGACACGCTCATGGACCATTACCGGGAAATGTACAGCCATTACACCCGATCGAGCCTGTTTCTGGAAACCCTGTTCAGGCGAAGTCATTTCGAAAAGGGACGCTATGTCTTGCTCAAACAGTCCTGCAACTTCAAAAAAAAGATCATCGATCCCCAGCTCGAACACTTCCGCCCCCATTTCGAACAGAAAAACATCACTGTGGACACCCAGCTCGGCGGCGTTCCCGACGAGGACACCACCCTGGTTGCCGACATCGGGCTCTTGAGCCAGGTATTTGCCAACCTCTTCTCCAATGCGGCCAAATACACCCGCGAAGTCATGGGCCCGGACGGCACAACCCACAAGTTCATCTCCTATGGATGGGAAAAACTCCCCGACTATTTCGGCCCGGGCAAGGACGCCATCAAACCCAATGTCTTCTCCACCGGTCCTCATATTCCCAGGGAAGAACGCAGCTGGCTCTTCGAGTCCAATTTCCGGTGCAAGGCCACCCGGAACGAACCCGGTTCAGGGCACGGGCTCTTTTTTGCCAAACAGATCGTGGAACTCCATGGGGGCAAGGTAGGCTATGAAGCCACGGAGATGGGCAACAATTTCTTCATCATCCTCCCCTGCGCCGATTAGGCTATCAGAGAACACGTGACAAGGGAGCGGCACATGGAACATACCATACTGACCATAGAAGACGACGCCATCATCCGGGAAACCCTGGCCGAATGGCTCGAGGACAACGGATTCACTCCGCTCATGGCTGGAAACGGCGAGGAAGGCATTGCAACCTTCCGCCGGGAGCATCCCGACATGGTTCTTCTGGACCTGACCATGCCCGGCATGAACGGCCTGGCCGTGCTCAAGGTCATCAGAGAGCAGGACGCCGATGTGCCCGTGATCATCGTTTCCGGCCGCAACGACATACGGGACGCCATCTCCGCGTTCAAGGCCGGGGCATGGGATTACGTGACCAAACCCATCATGAGTATGGACATGCTCAAGGCGACCATCCTCAACTGCCTGGAAAAAAAGGACCTCAAGGAGCAGATCAGGCAGGCCGAAGAACGATACAGCCAACTCATCCAGAATCTACCCATCATCATTTTCGCTCTCGGCAAGGATTTTTCCATCGATTTCATCAACCGGACCAGTGAATCCGTCCTCGGCTTCCAGGACACCGAACTCATGGAGAGCAGGGGCCTTTTCTTCAAACGCATCCCCAAGGAGGACCGCAAGGAGATCATCCGCTCCTTCAAGACCTGCTTCCTCCAATCCGACATTCCCTTTTCCCTGGAATTCAGGTTCAGGCACAAACAGGGGTATTTCATCCATCTCCAGGCCCGCTCCATCGTTCTCTCCAGCCCGGATGACCCGCAGAGACCCCGCCGCATCGAAGGGGTACTCATGGATGTCACGGAACATCATTTTCTCGAAGAAGTCCTGGTGCAACGGGAAAAATTGAATATTCTGGGAGCCATGTCCTCGGAAATCGCCCACCAGTTCCGCAACCCCCTCATGTCGTTGGGCGGTTTCGCACGCATCCTGCACAACAAGCATCCGGACATCAAAGAGGCCGGAATCGTGCTGAGCGAGGCCAAAAAACTCGAGGAACTCCTGGTCAACGTGGAAGAGTATATCCGACCGGTTCCCTTTTCCCCAACCCCGTGCCGGGTCAATGACCTGCTCATGTTTTCCATCGGCATGCTCAAGGAACTCTTTGACAAATACCATGTGGACCATGCCCTGGACCTTGCCGAACCCATCCCGGTGATCATGTCGAACGAAAACACCATCCGTCAGATCTTCATCAGCCTGCTCACCCGGATCATACCCTTGGCCGACAACGGACGCATCCGCTTTGCCTCCTACGCAACCAGCCGGCATGTGTGCATGGAGCTGCTCATCACCCCGATCATCCAGGGCCTCAAACATCCCGGCCTGAGCCTGATCCCCTTTGAGCAGGAACAGGACAACACCATGGCCGCAACCTATAGAATGGTCAAAAATATCGGGGGATACATCTCCCTCAAGCAGGAAATCGATGCCACCTCCGTGACCATTACCATCCCCAAGGCATTCAAACAGGAACAGACAGGAATGCATGAGGGATTCTGAACAGGGACATGGCTTGCCGGGGGGTGGGAGACTCAAAAAAAACGCGGCTGCCTCGATGTCCGAGGCAGCCGCGTTTGCAGGCACTGATGGGCCCGTAGCGTCGGGATCAGCCGGCTCAATGGGGCTCGACATGGATCTCGGTCTGGGAGAACTGGTTCACTCCGACCTTGACCCGTTTCAGGGTGTCCTTACACAGAGCCACGGATTCCCTAATGGGATCCAGCCCCTGGGGAAGCTCCATCTCTCTGCCCTGATCACGCAAACCCTTGATCCGGGTGATCACGGCATCGAACTGCCCCCGCACCCCGTCTGCGGATTCCGGACTTTCCCGACGAACCAGTCCTTCGTAAATATCCATGGCCCGGCTGATATCGAACAGATATCCCTCGATCTCGTCACACATGAATTTGACTTTCTTGCTCTCTTCACTCGTTGCCACGTTGTCTCCTTATATCTCGAACATCAGTTTGACGTGTCCTGCCAAAAATTGTCGCTTGCAAACTGAATTTTCTCTACATCCCGACCTCGTCGGAGACAAGACAAGACATGCCTTGCCTCGACCGGCCTCGGACTTCAGACTTCCGCCCTTACCCCTTAACCCTTAAACCTTAAACCTTAAACCCGCCTTCCCTACCAATTCCCATCTATATTTTTGTACAAGGCATAGGCAATGAGCCCGCCGACAACGAACCCGCACAGGGTCAATAACCATATATTCATCCCGCCTCCCGGGGTTGGCGTCCGAACCGGGGCTTCCATCTGTAGAAAATCCCCTTGTGCCGAACATGTTCCTTCCATCACAGGACCTACCTTCCCCCCTTGTCCGCGTCAAATGGCGGGTTTGCTCAAACAAGGCACATTTGTTCTTGTACAAGTACCTGGAATAGAGTGGCCGGCTTGCCCCGTTCTGGGCGGTTTGACTGTCTGAC
>CAYWJL010000212.1:0-4517 GCA_964458145.1 uncultured Desulfovibrionales bacterium
GGGAATACCTGGTCACGGATACGGATAATCGGGTCAAGCAGCTTTTCGAGAGAAAGAAGCGGCTGGCGGCCATGAGCTGGGCGCATCAGACAGAAGTCCGGGACAATCTTGTGGATATCAACGGGCGCCTCTCCCAGCTTCTGTCCGAGATCTATCCCGAGGACAGAGAACAAACAACGGATAGCTGAAAATCATGCATATTATTACCGGCAAATACCGGGGCAGAGCCATCAAGACGGCATCGGGGCCCGGATACCGACCGGCCACGGCCAGGGTCAGGGAATCGCTGTTCTCCACCCTCGAATCCCTGGGGGTTCACTGGGAATCGACCCATGTGATCGATATCTTTGCAGGAAGCGGTTCTCTGGCCCTGGAGTGTCTGAGCCGCGGGGCCGGGTCGGCCTGGTTCATCGAAAAGAACGCCAGGGCGGCCGGAGTCATCAGGAAGAATCTGACAACCCTCGGCGTCGACAGATCCATGTACCGTGTCATCTGCAAGGATCTGTTCAGATTTCTCGATGCACCGTGCGACAGGCGGTTTTCCCTGGCCTTCATCGATCCCCCCTACGGCAAGGATCTGCTGGTGCCTGCCGTGGACAAGCTCCTGGACAAGGGGCTCATGGAACCCGGAGCACTCATCTGTGCCGAGGTCGATGCCCAGGTGGACTGTTCTGACTGTTTCACGGGCAGACTCGTGGACATCAAGGAAAAAAACTACGGACAAACAAGGATATACATATGGGAGCTTCCGGCAAGCGCATAGCCATCTATCCCGGAACATTCGATCCCCTGACCAATGGGCATGTCAGCCTGATCCGCCGCGGGTTCGATGTGTTTGACGGTGTTCTCGTGGGTGTGGCCGCCAATACGGGCAAGAAGACCCTGTTCAGCCTGGAGGAACGCGTGGCCATGGTGCGCGAGGTGTTCGCCCGCGAACCCCGCGTGGAAGTGGAACCCTTTGCCGGTCTGCTCATGGATTTCGTGCGCCGCAAGAAATGCAAGGCCATTTTGCGCGGCCTGCGAGCTGTCTCGGATTTCGAATACGAGTTCCAGATGGGCCTCATGAACAGACGGCTGCACCAGGGAGCCCAGACCATTTATATGATGACCGACTACAAATGGCTCTACATCAGCTCCACCATCATCAAAAATGTGGCCGAACTCGGCGGGGACATCCGCGGGCTCGTGCCGGACAGCGTGGAGAAACAATTGATGCGCAGGTATGAGGAACTCCGGGAAGGGGACGTATGAGCACGGACATCGTCTGTCTGGCCGGGGCCACCGGAGCCGGGAAGACGGCCTCGGCCCTGCATCTGGCCCGCTGTTTCAACGGTGAGGTGGTCAACTTCGATTCCAGACAGGTCTATCGAGACATCCCCATTGTCACGGCCCAGCCCAGCGCCGAGGAACAGGCGGTCTGCCCCCATCATCTCTACGGGTATCTGGCCTCGGACATTCCGGTTCAGGCGGGCAGATTCGTGGACACCGTGCGTGAGGTGCTTGGGGACATCACGGCCCGGGGGAGAGTGCCTTTGCTTGTGGGAGGCACGGGGTTCTATCTTAAAACCCTTATCCATGGGATCGCCCCCATTCCGGATAGTGCTCCGGACGTGCGGCAACGAATCGTCAAGGCATGCGTCAGCCAGGGGAGTCCTGTCCGTTACAGGCAGCTCGAGGAAAAGGACCCGGTCTACGCTGCAAAGATTCATCCCAATGATAAACAGCGCATCTGCCGGGCACTGGAGGTGCTGGAAGGCACGGGCAGGCCCCTCTCCTGGTGGCACGAGCAGCCTGATCACAATCCCATGGAGATTCGGGCTCTCAAGTTCGGCATTCAGGTGGATCTTGAGGCGCTCAGACCGTTGCTGGCCCGGCGTATCGACAGCATGCTCGAGCTCGGTGCCGTCAGGGAGATGAGGGATGCCTATGCAGCATGCTCGGACAGAAATGCCCCTGCATTCACCGGCATAGGGTGCCCGGAACTCCTCGCCCATCTGCTCGATGGGGTCGGACTCGAGGAAACCAGGGCTGCATGGTTGCAGAATACGCGTTCCTATGCCAAACGTCAGATAACCTGGTTCAAGCGGGAGCGCGACATCCACTGGTTCGCACCCGATGATCTCAAAGGGATGGAAGAGCGTGTGAGAGCATGGAGGGAGTGTGAGGGCTGAACTATTTTTCAGGGATGTTTTCCCGCCCGGCATATGTCATATGCCTCGAGGCGCAGAGGCGCGGAGAAAGGCATTGAGGATGACATGTATTTCTCACATTTTTTCTTTAGTATTGGGGATATTGTTCCTGTTTGCATGGGGAACCCCTTCCCAGGCGGCCCAGGCCTTTCGCTTCGATCCGGCGCCCCTTTTGAAGCAGGCGGGGGTCTATCTGGATCAGGGCAAATTTCTCGAATGCGTTGAGGCCTACGAACAGGTGGCCGGATACGCGCCCACGGCCGACGAGCAGGTCCATGCCCTGGTGAGGATGGGAGATGTGCTCTCCCTTTTTCTCGAGAAAAAGGCCCGGGCCCTGCAGGTGTACGAGTGGGTCATCGATCGTTTCGGTCCGACACAGGGCACGGAAAACGCCTATTTCAACCGAGCCATGATCCTCTATGAGCAGAACAGGCTGCGGGAAGCAAAGCAGGGATTTGCAACCTACGTGAGGATGTTTCCAGCTGGCGGGCGCAGGGGTACGGCCGAATTCATGGTGGATCAGATAGACGAAGAACTGCAACAGCCTGCAGCGCCCGAGAAACGACCCGCAATGCCCGGGCAATCCCTTGCTGCTGCACCATCAACCTTTATCCGGGTGGCCCTGACCTCGGAAACACGTGTGCGCATGGCCTCGCAAGGTGGAGGGAAGCTGAATGCCGGGGGCAAGGTCAGGGATCTCCAGGCCGATACCATTGAGTTTAGCGCTTCGGGCAACAAGCTGACGGCAAACGGAACCCCATGTGGCCGGCGGTGCACATTCGAACCGGCAAGCGGTGTTTTTGCTTGCAATGGCCGGAAGTATCAGGGTCAGGCCGTGGTGAGTATCGACCGGGGCGAGGTCCTTCTGGTCAACCGATTGCCCCTGGAGAACTATCTCCAAGGGGTTGTTCCCAAAGAAATGATGGCCTCATGGGATGATGACGCCTTGTGCTCTCAGGCCGTGGCCGCACGAACCTATGCCCTGTATCTGAGCGCCAAATCCGAAGACAAGCCCTATGACGTGGCAGCGACCACGGCTTCGCAGGTGTACGGCGGAGCGGACGCGGCCACGCGCAGGACCGATGAGGCTGTAGCGCGGACCGCAGGGCAGGTGCTCGTTTTCAAAGACAAGCCGGTTTTGTCCTATTTTCATTCCCACAGTGGCGGGATGCTCGAAGATCCCGCCCGGGTCTGGACAACGGGTATGCCTTACTATCAGATCAAGGACGATCGGGTTTCCCAGAATTTTCATCCCTTTGACTGGAGTGCCCGCATATCCTCTGGCGATGTGCGAAAGGCCCTGGTCAAAAACGGTTTCCATGTCGGACCTGTTCGTGATATGCGCGTTGTGGAGACTTCGCCGTCAGGGCGATGGACCAAGGTCCGGATTGACACGGATACCGGGCAGGTGGATGTGAAGGGCAATTCCCTGCGTATCTGGCTGGGTGCCGGTACCATCAAGAGCACCCTGGGCACGATTTCCCGGCAAGGCGGCGATTTCGTGTTCAAGGGGCGGGGATTCGGCCATGGCGTGGGCCTCAGCCAATGGGGGGCTCAGGGTATGGCAAAAAACGGCAAGTCGTATCAAGAGATTCTGACCCATTACTATCCCGGAACCACAATCTCGAAGGTATATTGACCGTAAACGGAGGGGATATGGACAAGGTCACACGGAGACAGTTTGTACGTGCCGGATCACTCGCCCTGGGCACGGCGCTTTTTGCCCCTGGGATGCTGCTGGCCGGAGAATCGGCATTCGATCTCGCTCTGGAGGGACAGGATCTGCTGGCCTCCAAACAATATGGTCCGGCCATAGAAGCCCTTCGCAAGGCCGTCTTGCTGGAGGATGCCAACGAATGGGCCTGGGGCCTGCTCGGTCGGGCCTATTATCAGGCCGGGGACATGCGCAGTGCCCTGAAATCATTTCGCAAGGTTATCAATCTCAATCCCGATGACGTGTACTCGCGGATGATGGTCGAGGTGATCATGCAAAAGCCTCTGCCCCCCAGGGCCGAGGTCGAGGCCCCCATGACTCCTCTGGAAAGGGAGGCCCGGGAGGAAGAGGCCCGTTTCAAGGAGCGGTTCAAGGAATCCGGGGGTACGGGATACCATGTCCGCAGATTGGTGCTGGATGCCGGGCACGGAGGATTCGATTCCGGAGCCGTGGGGCTGAACAGGCTCGAGGAGAAGACGGTCACCCTGGACCTGGTCAAGCGGGCCGCCAGAATCCTTGAAAAACAGAAGGCTCCCTTTGAAGTGTTCCTGACCCGGACCGATGACTATTATATCCCTCTGAGTGCCCGGACCACGACGGCCAATCAGTACAAC
>CAYWJL010000213.1:0-3290 GCA_964458145.1 uncultured Desulfovibrionales bacterium
CCTGGTCATCCTTGAACAGTTTGTAATTGACCGAATCTTCCAGTGCCTGGCGGCTGGCTTCGAGGATGTTGTAGTGCACGCCCACTGTCACCCATTGGGTGTTCTGGTCGCGGGATTCGATGAGCACGCGGACCTGTGAGGCCGTGCCCGCGAACTGGCCGTCGTCGTTTTTCAGGTCCCAGAGGACGCGGACCTTGAAATCCACCAGGTGCATGGTGGCGATGTTGGGGTAGAAGCGTTGCAGGGCCTTGCGCAGGGCATTGTCCAGGGCATTGACCGGGCCCATGCCTGTGGCGGCTGTATGTTCGATCATGCCGCCCACCTTGACCATGACCGTTGCCTCGGTGAACGGGGCGTCGTCCTCGCGCCGCTGGGTGTCGAAGACCCTGAAGGCGATGATTTTGAAATAATCCCGTGATCGTCCCATGACCCTGTTGAGGAGCAGCTCGAAGGAGGCCTCGGCTGCGGAGAATTCATACCCCTTGTTTTCCCGGTTTTTGAGTTCGGAAAGAAGTTCCAGGACAAAGGGGTCGTTCTTGTCCAGATCGAATCCGTACCGTTTGGCCTTGAACAGGATGTTGCTCTGCCCGGCCAGGTCGGAAAGGAGGATGCGCTGCTTGTTGCCCACCAGTTCCGGCCGGATATGTTCGTAGGTCTTGGGGTTTTTCTGCACAGCACTCACGTGCACCCCGCCCTTGTGGGCGAACGCGGATTTGCCCACGAACGGTTGTCTGTGGAAAGACCGGACATTGGCGATTTCCGAGAGCACATGGGAGACACTGGTCAGTTTGCTCACACACCCTTCGGGCAGGCAGGGGATGCCCATCTTGATTTCCAGATTGGGGATGATGGAGCAGAGATTGGCATTGCCGCATCGTTCCCCATACCCGTTGATGGTTCCCTGGATGTGTGTGGCCCCGCTTTGTACCGCCTGGAGGGAGTTGGCCACGGCCAGTTCCCCGTCATTGTGGGCGTGGATGCCAAGGACGGTCTCAGGGAAAGCCTTGCGGACCAGGGCCACGATTTCTCCGACTTCATGGGGAAGGGCCCCGCCGTTGGTGTCGCAGAGAATCAGAGCGTCGGCCCCGGCCTGGACGGCCCGGTCCAGACAGGCCATGGCGAATTCCTTGTTTGCCTTGAACCCGTCAAAGAAGTGCTCGGCATCAAAGATAAGTTCGGTGGTTTTGGATCTGAGAAAGGCCAGGGAATTGTGGATGATCTCCAGATTATGGTCCAAGGTGGTCCGCAGGGCCTCTTCCACATGGATGTCCCAGGATTTGCCGAAAATGGTGATCACCTCGGTCTCGGCCGCCACCAGTGCCTGCAGGTTCTTGTCCGTTTCCGGGGATGACTTGGCCATGTGGGTACTGCCGAACGCGGCAACCTTGGCGTTTTTGAGCTCGTAATTCTTGATTTCCTTGAAAAAGCTCATGTCCGTGGGATTGGATCCGGGCCAGCCGCCTTCAATATAGCCGATCCCCAGGTCATCGAGTTTGCGGGCGATCCTGATCTTGTCCGCCGTTGAAAGGTGGATTTCCTCGGATTGGCTGCCGTCGCGCAAGGTGGTGTCGTAGATGGCTATGTTGTGCATGGTCTCGTTTTGTCGGTTAGAGGGGCGAAAGGCGGAGAATGGGAAATGGCGAATAGCGAACCGCGAATGAAATCGTCATCCCTGCATGAAAGGTGATTATGCCAACGGCTGTTCGCATGCCGGGGACTCTTCCTTGTCCAGCCCAAAGGCTTCGTGCAGGGAGCGGATGGCCAGTTCCGTGTATTTTTCCTTGACCAGGCAGGAGATCTTGATCTCCGAGGTGCTGATCATGAGGATGTTGATGTTTTCCTTCTTGAGGGTTGCAAAGGCGATGGAGGCGATACCCGCATGGGTGCGCATGCCCACGCCGATGATGGATATTTTGCACACGTTGTCGTCATGAAAGATTTCCAACGCACCGATCTCGTCCTTGATACGCTCGAGGATGGTCAGGGTATCCCTGACGCTGCCCCGGGGAACGGTGAAGGTCAGATCGGTCCGTTCATCCTTGCTCGGGTTCTGGACGATCATGTCCACGACGATGTTGGCCGCGGCAATGGGTTCGAAAATCCTGGCCGAAACTCCGGGCTGATCCTGTACGCCCACCAGGGTGATTCTGGCCTGATCCTTGTCGTAGGCAATGCCTGAAACCAGGGCTGCTTCCATGGAATTTTCCTCCTGTGTGACGATGGTCCCGGGCTCGTTGGAAAAGGTGGAACGAACGTGGATGGGGACATTGAATTTTTTGGCGAACTCGACGGACCTGATCTGGAGCACCTTGGCACCCATGCTGGCCATTTCGAGCATTTCTTCATAATCGATGACGTCGATCTTGCGGGCCTTGGAGCAGATATTGGGATCGGTAGTATAGACCCCGTCGACGTCCGTATAGATTTCGCAGAGTTCGGCATCGGTAGCCGCAGCCAGTGCCACGGCGCTGGTGTCCGAGCCGCCCCGTCCCAGGGTGGTGATGCGCTGGGTGCAGTCGCATCCCTGGAAACCGGCCACCACAAGAACATCGTACCGCTTTAAAAGATCCAGGATTGCAGTCTGATCGATATCCAGAATCCGGGCCGAGCCAAAGGTCGGGTCCGTGCGGATGGGCAGCTGGTAGCCCAGGCAGGAACGGGCCTTGATCCCGGTTTCCTTGAGCAGCATGGCGAAAAGGGCCACTGATTGCTGCTCGCCCGTAGCGATCAGGACATCGAGCTCGGACTGATCGGGATTGTCCGTCCACGAAGCGGCCTGCTTGAGCAGTGTGTTGGTGACTCCATGCATGGCAGAAAGAACCACAATGACCTTGTAGCCCTTGTCCAGCCCGCCAAGGACCTTTTCCTTGACCTTGAGCATGCATTCGCGACCGTCAACCGAGGTGCCGCCGAATTTTTGGACCAGAATACGCATGATTTCCTCTGTAATACGTTGATGATTGGTGATTGAAAAAGGTGGGATAAAAGAAGTTCTCAGTGCGCAGTACGCAGTGCACAGGATGTATGTCCGGCATCTGTACACTGTCCGCTATCCCGTAGGGGCACGGCGCGCCGTGCCCTTTTTCCCGAGCCCCGGGAGGCGAGGAAAAACAGATCGACATGGTACACTTTATCGAAAAAGTATTCGTTTGACATGCAGGATGCTGCAAAAACGGGCGATTCTGGAATCGCCCCTACGGGAATATTGTTTAGTATCGGCAATCTGCTTTCAACTGCTCAGACATGTGAGCAGATGCTCACCTGCGGGGCCTTTGGCACTCAATGCGAGT
>CAYWJL010000213.1:3300-4511 GCA_964458145.1 uncultured Desulfovibrionales bacterium
GTCAACCGAGGTGCCGCCGAATTTTTGGACCAGAATACGCATGATTTCCTCTGATTTCCTCTGTAATACGTTGATGATTGAAAATTTTTCAGGACATGACGAGGTGTTCCAAATGGCCGAGGCATGTCAGCAGATGTTCACCCTGGGTTCCTTTGGCTGTCAGGGAAAGCCTTCTGATCGCCCCGTCAATGGACCACCTGATGAGAAGATGGTCATCGGGCCAGAGATTTTCGGGCAGATAATCGATCCACTCTGCAATGCACAGCCTCGTGGTATCGTAGAGATATTCCTCCATAGTCCCGTCGAGCCCCATGCCTTCGGTTCGGTAGAAATCGAAATGCACGGTTTCCGGCTGTGTCGGATACACATTCATGACCGTGAAGCTGGGACTGCTCACCTCGGCCAGGTCGCCTCCGGGCAAAAGGGGGACGAGCATGCCGGTCAGGGTCGTCTTGCCCGAGCCCAGATCGCCCTGCAGCAGGATGGCCGGAAAGCTGTCCATGTTCAGCAGGCAGGTGGCCAATTGCCGGGCAAGGCGTGAGGTATCCTCGAGGGACGCAAGCCGCAGATCCATTATTTCACCACGGTTTTCAGCACATCTTTCATCCCGACCATGCCCACGAGTTTGCCGTCTTCCATGACCGGCAGGGAGTGGAATTTTTTGTCCACCATGAGCCCGGCGATTTCATCCACAGGGGTCTCGACGTCAACTGTGACCGGGGACGGGGTCATGGCATCTTCGACCGTTGATGCGGAGATCTTCTGGATTTCCCGTTCCATGGCCGACATGGAACTCAAGGGAAGGAATCCGTCCAGAAAGGTGAACACCGAGGGCAGGGGAAACTTTTTCTGCAGGGAGACCAGATCACTCTGGCACAGGATGCCGACCAGCTTGCCGTCCTCGTCCATCACGGGAAGTCCGTTGATGTCGTTTTTCAGCAAAACTGCAGCGGCGTCGGAAATATCGGTTTGTAGTCCCGTTGTCAGGGGATCACGGGTCATGATGTCTTTAGCAGTGAGCATCGTTCCACTCCTTGATTGCAAGAGGCAGGGTATGGGCGATTTCCTGGGGCATGTTTCCCCGCAAGGGGTATTCGCGGGCAAGAACCCGACCGCAGAGGCCATGCCAGTAGACCCCGAGCTGGGCCGCCATCAGGGTGGACACCCCTCTGGCCATGAGGGCTGCGATGATGCCGGACAGGACGTCTCCC
>CAYWJL010000214.1:0-3022 GCA_964458145.1 uncultured Desulfovibrionales bacterium
CCAAGAAACAGCGGTTCATAACTGACTACAAATTGTCTGAATACGACGCCGGGACGCTGACAGCGGACAAGGCTTTGGCCGGGTATTTTGAAACAGCGGTCGAAGTCTACAATCAGCCCAAAAAGATCGGCAACTGGATGATGACCGAGATGCTCAAGGAGTTGCATGACAAGAGTCTCGATATCCGCGACTGCGCTTTTTTGCCGGAACATCTGGCCAAGCTGGTCAAGCTCATGGATGATGGGCTCATAAGCGGCAAGATTGCCAAAAAGGTCTTCGGAGGCCTTTTCGAGAAGGGCGGGGATCCCGAGGCGTATGTCAAGGAAAAGGGCATGGTCCAGATTTCCGATTCTTCGGCCATTGAAGGGTACGTGGACGAAGTCATCGCTGAAAATCCGGACGAAGTGGAACGCTTCAGGGGCGGGGAAAAGAAGCTCACCGGATTCTTTGTGGGCCAGGTGATGAAAAAGTCACGGGGCAAGGCCAATCCCAAGCTGGTCAATCAGCTCCTGGCCGAGAAGATAGGATAATTTTTTTTCGCGCAGAGGCGCAGGGACGCAGAGAGAGGCATTTTGGGGAACGCGTTGTGTTCCAGGGGGGCATGGTGGCAATGACTGGCTCATGCACATAGGCCTGTGCCCTTGATGCCCTTGTCTTTCAATCTTTCCTCTGCGTCTCAGCGCCTCAGCGCGAGAAGGTTGTTTTGTTGTGTATTGCCGCAATGTTGAGACCGAGCATGAGAGTCATGGGGGTGAGGGGGGACTCCTGGAAACCGTGAGGAAGGTAGAAGGCCTTAGCTTGATTGGAAATGGCATGGACAAGAAGGGCTCTGATGCCGATCTGGGTGGAGATGTTCAGTGTTCTGAGCACGGCATCCTTGAGCAGCCCTGTCCCGACTCCCTTGTTCTGCCATCGGCGATCCACGGCAAGTCTTCCCAGGATCATGACTGGGATGTGGTCCGGCATATTCCGGCGAATGTTGCCCGGGGCATCCATCCTGAGGACGCTTCCGGCTGCAAGTGCATAGTAACCGGCAATTTGGTCATTATTGCAGACAACAAAGGTTCGTGATGCCCCCGTAGTTTCATTGCGCAATGCTCTTTTTTGCAACCAATCGTCGAGTATGGGGACACCGGAATCGAATTCCGAACAGCAATGCGTCGGCTGAATGGGCCCGGGACGGCTTAGCGTCGTCATGATTCCCATGGAGCCTTGGTATTGAGAAGTTCTGTCAAAGAATTGCCGGGGGGTGCTTCCAACGCTTTTTCGAAACGCTCGAATTCGTTTTCAGTAACATAAAAAAGACGCTGGTCCAGGAGAACGTTTTCCGCTTCCCTGCACGCTGCCTCGAGCATGAACTCCGAACGACTCTTGTTGACCGCCTTGGCAGCTCTGTCGATGAGGGCTCTTTGCGTCGCCAATGCCCTGATGTTGATGGGGGTTTGGCGATTGTGTGTCTGTGGCATGATGATACCTCTATGTGTGTAGCAAAAATATATACAATCTTGGGTGGCCGTCAACCGTTTACTTTTTTTCGCGCAGAGGCGCAGAGGCGAGGAGAACGGCATTTTGGGGGAACGCTTTGCGTTCTGGGGGGCATGGGTATGGGGTAAGGATTGGCTCATCCACATAAGCCTGGGCCTGGAAGTCCTTGTTTTTCAATCTTTTCTCTGCGTCCCAGCGTCTCTGCGCGATACCGCTTTTTTCTTTTTTTTCTCGCGCAGAGGCGCAGAGGCGCGGGGAAAGGCATATTCTTAGAACGCGTTGAGTTCTGAGAGGGAAGGGTGGATTGTGTATAGTATAGGCAATGCCTACTGCCTTAATGCCCTTGTCTTTTAATCTTTTCTCTGCGTCCCTGCGCCTCTGCGCGATATCGCCTTTTTCTTTTTTTTCAGCGAGCCGGCGTCTCTGCGTGCTTGTTGCTGGTGGATGCTACGTAGCGGAAAGGTATTTGCTTGCATAGGCATGGGTCAAATCGACATCTTCGAGCAATTCCGGGGTCAGGTGGAGTACCTGCTCGAAAAGGGAATGTATGGCCTCAGCTTTGTAGTCGTGAGAAATTTCATTGCGCAGCAAACGGATTTCTATGAATGTCCGGGCATTTTTGATCATGCCTTTTTTGGCGGCTCGGTTGATCCGGTCGCGGTTGGTGCCTTCATCGTCCAGATCGAGTTGGTCTACGGACCGGAAAACCTCTTGGAGCATCAGGTCACTGAGCCGGGAGAATCTGCTGGTCAATGCTTCGAATTTTTCTAAATCGTTCAAACTCAGGCCGTCGTGCAATGCAATATCCTGACAACGTCCCAAGGAGTGCTCGAGGGCCTGCGCTGCGTTCTCCATATCGTCAAGGAGCTGTTTGAGGAGTTGTCGGCGTTGTGTGATCAAAGTTCTACTCCTTTTTCCATGGCCAGGTTGACAAAAGGGTCCTTGTCGCCGGGAGGGGAGATAATGATGTCGATTTTTTGTTCATCCATCTGATCAAAAATGCGGTTTTTGATGTGCAGTTTGTCTTTGAAGCTCAGTCGGTTGGAGATGACAATCAGATCGATATCCCCGCCCTTTTTCGTGTCGTCAGTCCGTGAGCCGAAGAGAACGATTCTGGCATGCGGATCCATGGCATGTACGGATGTCACAATGATCTCTTTTTCTTTCGGGCTGATTCGCATGGATAATCTCTTTTTTTCTCGCGCGGAGGCACAGAGAAAGGCATTTTTGGGAACGCGTTGCGTTCTGAGTGCAGGATCGTTGGATTGGTCAATGGCAACGAGTATATTCTGAATGTCTTTGTCCTTACATCTTTTCTCTGCGTCCCAGCGTCTCTGCGCGATACCGCTTTTTTCTTTTTTTTTTTTTTTTTCGCGCAGAGGCGCAGAGGCGCTGAGAAAAGCATTTTTTAGAGTACACTTTGTGTTTATTTGAGAATTATGAATGTTATTGAAAATTTTTATCGGTTATTTTTTGTTGAATTATTGATATAATTTTATGAATACTATATGATAATATTTACATGAATTCATTGATT
>CAYWJL010000214.1:3085-4506 GCA_964458145.1 uncultured Desulfovibrionales bacterium
CACTATGTATTTTATTCAAAGAAAATTCTGAAATCATTATAATTTTTTTATAAGCATCATTTTTTAAAAGGAATACTTGTTTTTTTAGTATTTCTAAGTAGACTTTAAATATATTTTTGTTGTAGCTTTGAAGCCTGTTTGTTTCTTTATTTAAACTTTTTTCGAGAAAAGAGACTATTTTTTCTGCGGAATAATGAGCATTTAATTGGAGTATTGTGTGGATTATGATGCTTTCGACACTGATATTATTATTGGTGTTTAAATTGGACCTTTTCCGATCAATTGGAAGCGACGAATAGAGTTGTTCATAATGGGCGATACATCCCTTTGATGAGAAATCACGGTGTGCCTTTTGCCGAGCAGCTTTCTGCATTTCTTTGACCTTTCCGGAGTCTTTCAAAAGGAGCGTGTCGCGGACATATTGGATGGCCAGGTCTTTTTCCGGTTTTTCCAGGAACCAGCCAGTGATGCCATGGTCGACAATATCGCGCATGCCCCCATCAGCTGTGACTATTGGAAGGCAACTGCAGGCCATGGCTTCAATGCAGGAGAGACCGAATGCATCGTTTTTTGATGGCAGAAGCATTACGTCTGCTTTTTGATAGAGGAAGGGCATGTCTGTGCGTACCCCGAGGAATTTCACACGTCCGTCATAGCTTTCTTTGCGAGGAACCTCTGAGCCGACTATCCAGACTTCGATTCGTGGATCAATGCTCAATAAATCTTTGGCAATGTTTTCCGTCCTGAAGTGCAATTTTTTTTTGAGTCCTGCAACCTGAAGGATGATGAATTGGTTCAGAGGTCGCGGTGTTCGTGGAGGTTTGAATGTTCGTGTGTCGATACCGTTGTTGATGACCACTGTTGAGGCCGGAAATGGTTGATACTTACGGACCTGTTCGGACACGCATACACAGATGTCGATGTTGGGCATGATCTGGCCAGATTCGCATTGATGCATGATTTCAATGAGATATGGGGCTGCACAGCACCGAGCAGCGTCACATGCGACAGGATCCATGCCGCCGTTGAACTGGACGATATCGGCCTGGGCAAAAAGTTGCTGCAAGCGTTCGAATCGGTTTTCAAGAGGTACGAATGCATGATACCCATCTTTGGGTGGATTCTGATCTCCCTGGATAGGCGTATAGCAATAGGTCAGGTCGAATCTGCTGCGATCAATGCTATGCCAGAGCAGGTTATCGATGGCCGCGATACCGTTCCCCTGGCCTTTGGACAGGGTGCAGGCAACAATTTTGATTTTTGGGGTCATGGCACTGGGAAAGTCTGTTTATAGTATGTTCACCCACAGAGACGTAGAGGCGCAGAGATGCGGGAGAAAGGGAATCGGTTGAGAATGCCAAGGATCCCATGGAGCTGATGCTGCTTTAGGGAAGGGGGCACTTCGTTAATCAAAGTAGGTT
>CAYWJL010000215.1:0-4484 GCA_964458145.1 uncultured Desulfovibrionales bacterium
CAAGGCGTGAGGGAAATGCCCCACCAACCGCACCTCCCTCACGCCTCACGACCTGAAACGTAACCCTTAACCCTTAAACCTTAACCCTTAAATCTTAAACCTTAAATCTTGAATCTTACCCCCTTAAACCTGCCCTTCCCCCATCTTGGTCCCCAAATCATACGTCCCCGCCTCCATGAGCATCTCGATGGCCAGGTCGGCGCTGTCTTGGGCGTTGAAAACCCGGGTGAGCAGGTCATACGTGAATGCCTCCACCCCCTTGGCCATGCGCTCCCGAATACCTTTTTCAAGACCGAGCAAGCGATTCTCGAAAGGCTTGTTCAGTTTCTTGTAAGCGCCTCCGGCAAACCCCTGCTGTGCCGCATACGCGACCATCTCTTCCCAGACCTCGGGAGGAACGCCCTTGTCCGGTTCCTTGATGAAATGGCCCGCGTCGTCGAGCTGGGCATTGCCGTAATCGTTGACCTTGACCCCCCAGGAGATCATCTGCAGGGCCGTGGCAACGTTGGCCTTGGTCGTTCTGGTGGACGCGGCAATGGCCTTGAGGCGTTCGGAGTTATTCCCGGACGTTCCGTGCTGGGCTCCGGAAATCTTGTACGGAGCGAGCACATCATGAATCTGCGAGGTCAGATCCACCTGAATTCCCTTACTTTCCTTTTCGATCCCATGGGTCGTTCCGTTGTTCAGGGCGATCCAGTCTGGATACAGCCCCTTGTCCACAAGTCCCTTGATCAGATACAGGGCTTCTTCGGGGGTGGACAACCCTTCCTTGCCCTTGATCTCGCCGACCTCGGTCTCGTATCCTGCCCAGGTCGGAATGAGAGGAGCAAGTTCCAGATTGGCTGCCAGATTGGCCTCGTCGGGAAGATGGGAGGCGTCGATGGCAATGGAGGTCACCCCGGCATCGAAAAGCGACGGGATCTCTATCCTGGCCCGCTCTACATCACCATCTCCCTTGATGGCGTAATGGTCCGCATGGATGGCAACAGGAATCTTGATCTCCATGGCATTGCACACATAGTCCACCTTGCGGGCCAGATTCCAGAAGGACGTGTCGCAATAGGCCTTTTCCCCGCCCTCGGATTTGGCGATCTCGAGGATCACTGCGGCATTGGCCCGCTCGGCAGCGGCGAGCACCCCCTGAATGACAAAGAGATTGCGCCCGTTGGCAGCAATGGTCATGGCTTTGCCCTTGGCGCGCAATGCCTGATCGATGGCCTTGCCACTGACAATAAGGGCTCGTGAATTGGGAAAAAGCTGTTCGATGTTCGGAGGACGACCAATGGTCAGGACATGTTCGAATGCGGTCTCGGAAATGGTTCTCGGCATCAGCTACCTCCCTGGGTCGACGAAAATGATTGGAAGAGAAAGAGTGAGAATGAACGCGTGCATAACAAGGAGTACCAACTCGTGTTCCACGATACATCACTATTTCGTCCATATCTCAAATCGACCGCAATGACAAAGGGTATTCCATAAAAAAGGGCGTATTTTCCCGCTTACCCTCGAAAAAAATACGCCCCGAACACATCTTTTGACTCCGACTACCCCTCGCTGGCCCTCAAGGTCCGTTCTTCACGCGCAAGATAATTGGTTACATAATCAGCGGCAGCCTCCTCGAGAGAGCGCATGACAACCGTGCACCCTGCCGCTCGCAGCCGTTCCATGTTTGCATGGGTGTAGTACTGATACTTGTCCCTGATGGTTTCGGGCATGTCCACATATTCGATCTTCGATTCCCGCTTCATGGCAGCAAAGACCGACCTGACGAGATCGTTCCAGGTCCTTGCTTCTCCCGTTCCCACATTGAAAATCCCACCCACATCCTGATGGGTGAGCAGCCACCACATCACGTCCACGCAATCCTTGATGTACACGAAATCCCGCTGCTGCTCCCCGTCCTCGTAGTCAGGGCGGTAGGATTTGAACAATCCCATCTTGCCGGTAGCGGTTATCTGATGAAAGGCCTTGCAGATCACGCTCTTCATGTCATCCTTGTGATATTCGTTGGGTCCGAACACATTGAAGAACTTGAGCCCGACCATGCTGTTGAGCAACCCGTTTTTCCTGACCCAGAGATCGAAAATTTGTTTGGAATACCCGTACATATTCAGGGGAACAAGCTGATCCATGGTATCGGGATCATCGTCAAAGCCAAGGGACCCATCACCATAGGTGGCTGCGGAACTGGCATAGATGAAGCGGGCCCGCTTGCTCAGGGCAAATTCCGCCAGGGTTCGTGTGTAGTGAAAATTGTTTTCCATCAGATAGTCAGCATCCTGCTCCGTCGTGGACGAGCAGGCCCCCATGTGGATGATGCCTTCCACTGGTCCGTCGATCCGTCCGGAACGGACATCTTCGATAAAGACGGATTTGTGCCTGTAATCCGAATACCTGAGCCCGACCAGATTCTTCCATTTGGAACTCGTGCTCAGGTTGTCCACAACGAGGATATCGTCGATCCCCATGCGATTGAGCTTCCAGACCATTGCGCTGCCAATGAATCCTGCACCACCGGTAACAATATACATATCCCGACGACTCCTTGAAGGTTTGTTTTTTGTAACTATTCAGCCCATCTTCCTGTATCGTTCAATTGTGAGATGTAGCGGCATTCCTGTAGGGGCGGACCTGTGTGTCAGCCCTTTTTTCCAGCGTGGATCCCGGCATTATACATATGCTCGAAAACGGGCAGACACGCAGGTCTGCCCCTGCAGAACACATTGATATACCAGGATAATGACGTTTTTACTATAGGATGTACGCTTGCCCGTGCAATGCATTCAACCCTATCAGGGGTATCTAATCCCAAAACCGGAAACATTCAAATCCGGATCCGGCCATCCGAGGATTGCGAACCATCGGCATTCCGGCTATGAGTTTTTTACACATTTGTATTTTTTCGATCTCCCATCATTTGACAAGGAACTCTTTATGCTCGCTATTGTAGATTACCGGGCCGGCAACCTCACCAGCGTTCGCCGAGCCCTTGATCATCTCGGCATCCCATGCACCATCACGGGTGATCCGGCAACCATCACCAAGGCTGAAGGGGTCATTTTTCCCGGAGTCGGAGCCGCGGGTTCGGCCATGGACCACCTGAAAAAATCCGGGCTGGACACAACCATCACCTGGTGCGCGAACAACAACCGTCCCCTGCTCGGGATCTGCCTGGGCTGTCAGATCATTCTCGATCACAGCCAGGAAAACGATACCACAACCCTCGGGGTCATCCCCGGTGAGTGCCGCCCGTTTTCTAAGGACCTGAAGGAAGAAAACGGAGAACCCATCCGCATCCCCCACATGGGCTGGAACCAGGTCCGACTGGACAAACCCTGCCCCTTGTTCGAGGGAGTTGCGCGTGATGCTGAATTCTATTTCGTGCACAGTTACTACACCGAACCCGCTCCGGAATATGTCGTGGGAACGACCCATTACGGACAGGATTTCTGTTCGGTGCTCGGACGTGACGGGTTGTGGGCGGTGCAGTTCCATCCGGAAAAGAGCGGACGCCCCGGCCTCGAGATCCTGAAAAATTTCGCAACCTACTGCAGGGGGAACTCCAATGCTCAGTAAACGAATCATCCCCTGCCTGGATGTCAGAAACGGCAAATTGACCAAGGGGATCAAGTTCAAGGGAAATGTGGATATCGGCGACCCCGTTGAAACAGCACGGGTGTATTACGAACAAGGTGCCGACGAGATCGTGTTCTACGATATCACAGCGTCTTCCGAGCACCGGGGCATCATGCTCAAGGTGGTCGAGGATGTGGCCAAGACCATCTTCATCCCCTTTTCCGTGGGCGGCGGCATAAGTACCCTTGAGGACATGCGAGCCGTCATCGGTGCGGGTGCGGAAAAGATCTCGGTCAACTCAGCTGCCGTGAAAACCCCGGAGATCATCACCCAGGGAGCAACGGCCTTTGGATCACAATGCGTGGTCGTGGGCATGGATGTCCTCAAAGTGGAAAAAACCGAATCCATCCCTTCCGGCTACGAAATCGTCATTCACGGCGGCCGCAAACACATGGGCATCGACGCATTATGGTGGGCCAAACACGTGGTGGAACTCGGTGCCGGCGAAATATGTCTCAACTCGATCGATGCCGACGGCACCAAGGATGGCTATGAACTGGAACTGACCCGCCTCATCGTGGACAACGTCAACATCCCGATCATTGCCTCGGGCGGAGCCGGCACCCCCCAACACATGGTCGACGCCGTGACCACGGGCGGAGCCTCGGCAGCCCTTATCGCATCCATTGTCCATTACGGCGAATACACCATCTCGGCAATCAAGGATTACATGGCCGACCAGGGCGTCAAGGTACGAACCATCTGGTAACCCCCCATTGCCACAATCCCCCCCGTAGGGGCGGCCCCCCGTGGCCGCCCCTTTCTCTCCCAATTCCCCACAATCACCCCGGCCCCCCTTGTCAATCAGGTCAACATAGTCAACCAGGTCCCCAAACGCCAAAGAGCCC
>CAYWJL010000216.1:0-2654 GCA_964458145.1 uncultured Desulfovibrionales bacterium
GCCGATCGCCATGCGGATGGCGATCTCGCGGTGCTTGCTTACCTGGACGAGCGCAGGAAGCCGACGCTGGATCAGCTCCGTGCGATAGTTGCCGCGATTCCTGGCGGCAAGGTTATTGTGCTTGAGGACGCCTTTCAGGGTGATGATGATGATATTGGAGTCCTCCACCACCCTGGTGGAGAGTTTATGCTGCAGACAGTCCACGGCCTGCTTGAATGCTTCCCCTTCAAGAGGAGTATCAGTATAGGCCAGTCCCTTTTCCTTGAGACGCTTGATGGTCTCTCTGACCACGTCGTGGGAGGTGATGATCCGTTCTTCGGAAATGAGATCTTTTTCCGAAATCTCGATCATCTTGATTTCAGCGTCCTCAAGTGCCTCGGGGCTCTTTTCCAACTTTTTTCCCTTGATCAGGATGGAGCCTTCCACTTCATAGGTCGGCGGCCAGAAAAAAGCGATAAGAATCGTGGCAAGGGCGATCAGTAAAAAAGTAAAGAGGATGATCCTCTTCTGGGCGAACAGGATAATGACCACATCGCGCAGATAATCCTGGGTTTTGACCATCGGAAGGCCTCCTTGCCTCGATTACTCTTCGACCGCTTGCCAATCAACCAGCGACCCCTTGAAAAGAGTCCCTGAAAGATGCCAGCCGCGGAAGAAAACCACATCCGCAACTTCCCGCATGACCTGTGCCCACTCCGACAAACCGCGACGAGGGACATAGACGATATCGTCCCCTTTGAGCCAGAAAAATTTGCCCCCGGTATGGAGGTTCATCATGGTATCAACGTCCACGCGGGTACCGTACAATTGGTCCTTGTGGCGTCGGAAGATGACCACGTTGGAGAGATCCGACTCGTCGTTCTGTCCCTTGGCCAGACTGAGTGCCTGCATGATGCTGATGGGCTTGGATATCTGATAGGAACCGGGCTCGTTCACCCAGCCAAGGACATAGATGACCGTGCCTGCGGTCTGATGCAGAAATAAATCCACATGCAGCCCAGGCAGATACCCATCATACAAAGTGTTCATCTGCTTGTTGACATCGGGCACGGACTTGCCTGCAATATGCTGATCCCCGATCAGGGGAAAGGTGCAGTATCCATCGGGTCTGACCGTGACCAACCGGCTCAGCCCACGCGATGCCGTATGCAGATCCTTTTTCAGCTCCTGGATATGGGCCCGGTACTCGGGCACGGTGATCCACAGATCGGGAGCATTGAGATAGTGACGGTACCGTTCGGTCAACATCCGGGTTATTTCGTCCGTGGTTTTTCCGGCAACATGGACCCTACCGAGATAGGGCAGAGATATATTGCCGTCAGGCTGAATGGTCTGTTCTTCGTTGAGCTCGGGAGCGTTGACGAACTTGACGCTGATCAGGTCCCCCACCCCCACGGTGAAGGTTTTTTCCTGCTCCCAGGAACGAACCTGGAAAAGCACGTCCATGACATCGCCCGGCTGGATGGTATACAGGGGAAAAAGATACTCCGGTCCGGGATAACTGTCCTTGTCGAACGAAAACGTGGTAGAAGGCACAGCACGTTCTTCACCGACCGGCACCTTGTTCACATCGGAACAGCCGAGCATCGAAACAACAACCAGGCATACCAAAAGGGCAACAATGGATTTCTGCATCAACGATCCTTCGTGCTTTTCCTATATATTTTCGTAGAGAAACCTGGGAAGATAATACTTCCTCTTGTTGAGGATGGTGCCGATGACCCGACCTCCCATGCTCTGGAGTTTGTCGATGGCCAATTGCACTACTTCCCATTTTGTTTTCTCGGCTTCCACGACAAGAATGATACCGTCGAAAATGTCGGCATACATGGCAAAGGATGAACCCAGAACGGATTGTCCATCGATCACAATGTAATCATAGTGTTCGCACATCAAAGAAAGTCTGGATCTGATCTCGTCCTTGTGCAGCCGTGAGCAGTCCCTGGCCTCCATGGACAAAACCAGAACATCGAGCCCACGGTATGCTGTGTGCACCCGCCCTGCAGCATCATCCAGCCCCTCACTGACCCCAGTAAAGACGCTTTTGGCAGAGCTGAAAAAGTCGGATACAGGCATAATCCCGTCACTCCAATCAACGAGCAACACCTTACGCCCGCCCTGCACAGCCAGCCCATAGGCAAGTTCCAATGCCGCGGTGGTCTTGCCTTCGCCGGAAAAACAACTCGACACGTAAACGACCTGCATCTCCTTGTTCTCACTGAGCAGGTTGGCTTCGACCATGGTCAGCTCCCGGGTATTTCCGAGCAATCGTTGCTCGAAGGCTTGGGAGAGCCTTGGGGGAGATGTTCCGTCGGCCGGGAGAGATTGCTCATCCGTACCGGGTTTGCAGGGTATGGCTGACGGTGTGTGCCCGCCCGTGTCCTCTGGAACGATCGGGGTATCGGATTTGGCCGGGATTGTTCCGCCTCGAGACAACAGCCGAACACCATACCCGATCACCACGGCAATCAGCAGAAGCAGTCCGCTCCAGAGAATCAGCCGCCCCCCTTCTCGTGAACCGGCATACCCGGAGAAGCGTTCGAACATGCCGGCCGACCGAGGTGAACGTCCCTGATTCGAGATATCCCCTTGCCCGGGATCGGCAACAGGAGACTGCACGTTCGGCAAAGAAGACACGATCTTGTGCTGGAGAG